>JBJEQS010000285.1:0-8085 GCA_051881875.1 Oscillospiraceae bacterium | reverse complement strand
ACACTTCTTATTTATCAAGAGTAATTGGAAATTAAAAGAAATTGATTTGCGTGTGAAAATTGAAAAACTACTTGACAAATAGGAAAAGTGATGTTATAATTAAACCATAGTAATTATATAGGAAAAGTGAAATGTATTTGATATAAAGGAGAAATCTATCATGAGCAGAAATTATAAATTTGAAACGTTACAGCTTCATGTCGGTCAGGAATCGCCGGATTCCGCAACAGATGCAAGAGCAGTTCCGATTTATGCAACAACATCATATGTATTCAAGGACTCAGCACAGGCGGCAGGACGTTTCGGACTTACAGAAAGCGGCAATATATATACAAGGCTCATGAATCCTACTTCAGATGTTTTTGAAAAACGTATAGCAGCACTTGAAAGCGGTGCGGCGGCTCTTGCGACTGCATCAGGTTCAGCAGCAATAACTTATGCAATCCAGAATATTGCAACTGCCGGAAGCCATATCGTTGCTTCAACCAATCTTTACGGCGGCTCATATAATCTGCTTGCAAATACTCTGAAAGAACAGGGAATTTCAACATCATTCGTAAATCCTGAAAATCCGGAGGAATTTGACAAGGCAGTTCAGGATAATACAAAGCTTATCTATGCTGAAACTCTCGGCAATCCTAATTCGGACGTTCTAAATATTGAAGCAATTGCAGAAATTGCTCATAAGCATGGTATTCCGCTTATAGTTGACAATACATTTGCAACACCATATCTGCTCAGACCTGTTGAGCATGGAGCTGATATTGTAGTACATTCCGCAACAAAATTTATCGGCGGTCATGGAACAGTAATGGGCGGAGTGGTAATTGACAGCGGCAAATTTGACTGGACTCAGAATGATAAATTTCCGGGACTTTCAAAGCCAAATCCGTCATATCATGGAGTAGTATTCACAGAAGCCTGCGGAAATATCGCATATATCATGAAACTCCGTACAACACTTATGAGAGACCAGGGAGCAACAATATCACCATTCAACTCATTCCTGCTTTTGCAGGGACTTGAAACGCTTTCACTCAGAGTTGAGCGTCATGTGGAAAATGCACTCAAGGTGGTCGATTTTCTTAAAAATCATCCGCAGGTTGAAAGGGTAAATCACCCATCACTCGCAGAGGGAGCAGCAAAGCAGCGTTATGATGAATATTTCCCGAATGGTGCGGCATCAATATTTACATTTGAAATAAAGGGAAATGCTGATACAGCAAAGAAGTTTACAGAAAGCCTTGAACTTTTCTCACTGCTTGCAAATGTTGCCGATGTTAAATCACTGGTAATTCACCCAGCCTCCACAACACATTCACAGATGAGTGAGGAAGAACTGCTTTCAGCCGGTATCAAGCCAAATACTGTAAGATTGTCGATAGGTACTGAACATATTGATGATATTATAGATGACCTCAGAAATGCATTTGATTCGGTTAAATAAGTATATTTATGCAATGATTTTATATAGAATAAAAAGTCAATCCGATGTTTTTAAGCATTGGATTGATTTTTTTTTGAAAAAATGCTTGACAAATTATAGAAACAGGTATATAATGATTATCATATTTTATGAAAGGAAGGTGAACTTCATGTTTAACAGAATATTTAAAATCAATAAGTCAATCATAAGTACGAAATGGAGTTTGCCTGCATTTATGGAATAGAATTATTATTCTGATATTATATATAAATGCACTCTGCTTCGGTGGGGTGCATTTTTTTTGCAGGCATCATTTAAGAAAGGAAATATTAATGATTATTTTAAACGGAAAATATAACTCGGCAAAAGTCTATACTGAAATTATTGATGAAAGTGCAGTTGCTCAGATTATACAGCTGTGCAGTCAGCCTGTTGCGAAAGATTCAAAAATATGCATAATGCCTGATGTTCATGCAGGTGCAGGCTGTACAATAGGCACTACCATGACCATAACCGATAAGGTAATTCCCAATCTTGTGGGCGTGGATATAGGCTGCGGCATGGAAACGATAAAATTAAAGGAAAAGCATATTGAAGTGCAGAAGCTGGATAAGCTTATATATGCAAAAATTCCGTCAGGATTTGATGTGCGTGAGAAGCCTCACAGATACCTTGAAAAGATTGATTTGCTCAATCTGTACTGCTTTGACCATATAAATATTGACAGGGCGGAAAATAGTATCGGCACACTCGGCGGAGGTAACCATTTCATAGAGGCTGACAAGGGCAGTGACGGAAGTATATATATAGTGGTTCATTCGGGTTCACGTCATCTTGGAGTCGAAACAGCATCATACTATCAGAATGAAGCATACAGACGGCTTAATAAAAGCTCCGAGGCTGATATTCAGGCAGTTATCAGAAAAATGAAATCAGAGGGAAAGGAAAAACAGATAGAAGCTGAAATAAAAAAGCTGAAAAATACCAAAACAACAAATATCCCGAAAGCACTTGCATATTGTGAGGGAGATTTATTTGAAAAATATATCCATGATATGAAAATCGTGCAGGAGTTTGCCATGCTTAACCGTATGGCTGTTATGGACGAGATTGTCAAAGGCATGGGGTTCCATATCGCTGAAAGATTTACAACTATTCATAACTATATTGATACGGATAATATGATACTCAGAAAGGGTTCGGTTTCTGCACAGAAGAATGAAAAGCTGATTATACCGATAAATATGCGTGATGGCAGTCTTATATGTACAGGAAAGGGAAATCCCGAATGGAATTATTCAGCACCGCATGGAGCAGGCAGACTGCTTTCAAGGAGTGCCGCAAAGCAGACATACACCGTATCGGAATATAAAAAACAGATGAAAGGCATCTATACAACATCAGTAAATGCACAGACTCTTGATGAATGTCCTATGGCTTATAAATCAATGTCTGATATAGTGGATAATATAGGCGATACAGTTGAGATAAACGATATTATCAAACCGATATACAATTTCAAGGCAGGTGAGGAATAATGGAGAAATTTATACCGTTTGAAAAATTAAGCAGGAAAGAACAGAAGAAAATAAATGCTCTCAAAAGAAATGACTGGAATGGGATTAATCCTGTCACAAAAATTACAGAGGATAAGAAAAAATATAAGCGTAAACCGAAATATCCGGAAAATTATAGTCTTTGAAATTTTCACTTTAAAAATTTAAAATTAACTCTTGACAAACCATCATATATATGGTAATATCTAAATATAGTAATTCTATAGGAATTAAAGAAATATTAATTTGATACAGTAATTATAAAATCTGAAAAGGAGATATCAGGTATGAAAATTTTTAAAAAAGTAACTGAGCTTATAGGCAGAACACCTCTTATGGAACTCGAAAATATAGAAAAGCTTGAAGGTCTTGAAGCCAATCTGCTTGCAAAGCTTGAATATTTTAATCCGGCAGGCTCAGTAAAGGACAGAGTTGCAGCCGCTATGATAGAAGATGCAGAAGCTAAGGGTTTGCTCAAGCCGAACAGCGTTATTATTGAACCTACCAGCGGAAATACCGGAATCGGTCTTGCAGCAGTTGCAGCGTCAAAAGGATATAAACTTATAATTGCAATGCCTGAAACAATGAGTGTTGAAAGACGAAATCTCATGAAAGCATATGGTGCAGAGCTTGTTCTCACAGATGGTTCAAAGGGAATGAAAGGAGCAATTGAAAAGGCTGAAGAACTGGCAGCAGAACTTCCTGACAGCTTTATTCCGGCACAGTTCTCAAATCCGGCAAATCCGGCAATACATGAAAAGACTACCGGCGTTGAAATCTGGAATGATACAGACGGAAAAGTTGATATATTCGTTGCAGGAGTCGGCACAGGCGGAACAATCAGCGGTACAGGTGCATATCTTAAAGCACAAAATCCAAATGTAAAGGTTATTGCAGTTGAACCTGAAGCATCACCGGTTCTTTCAGAAGGTCACTCAGGTCCTCATAAGATACAGGGCATAGGAGCAGGATTCATTCCTGATAATCTTAATACAGAAATATATGATGAAATCATAAAAGTAAAGAATGAAGACGCATTTGAAACAGGCAGAAAGATTGCAAGAAGTGAAGGCATACTCGTAGGAATATCATCGGGTGCGGCAGTATGGGCAGCAATTCAGCTTGCAAAACGTCCTGAAAACAAGGGTAAGAATATAGTAGCATTACTTCCGGATACAGGCGAAAGATACCTTTCAACTCCGATGTTTGAATAATCGAAAACAGAATATTTATTTATGCAAAGAAGCGGATAAAATATTGTCCGCTTCTTTTTTATTGACTTGTATTTTATATTTATGATATAATTAACGTGAGTTCGACAGCCAGCCGAAATTTCGTCCCTGCAAAAAATAATCAATCAAATTTACGTTAATATAATAAAGGAGGACATTTATTATGTCAGGATTGATGAAAAGATATTCAGCTGTGGTAATGAGCATAGTATTGACGACATTTCTTGCAGCCTGTGAAAATAAAAATCAGAACGATATGCAGGTATCAGAAACAGCGTCATTATCCGATGAAAGTACTGTTGCATCTGCTGAAACAGAAGTATCGGATACCACTGAAGAAACCAGAATATCAACGAAAAAGTCAGTATCTGAAACAACTGTATCAGAAAGCAGTGTAAGCGAAATATCAGAAACAGCCGTTGAAAAAACAGTATCATCAGAAGATGAAAATTCTGATGGTGATGATTATGAATATGAAAATAATGCTGCGGAAAATAACAGCAATTCAAATGCAGGCAATTCAGCATCGGCAGATAATAATACTCCATCAGAAGCAGAGCCTGTTCCTGAAACTGAACCTTAGGAAACAGAACCAATATATAATGATTATGGCGATATAATAATAAGGCTTTTGGATAATGAGGCATCATGCGGTGATGAAAGCGTTATAATAAACGGTTCGGATATAACCATAACCGCAGGAGGTTCATATGAACTGACAGGAAATCTTTTCGGCTGTATAACTGTACAGGTATCAAAGGAGGAGGAAGTTGTACTCAATCTTAACTGGGCATCTGTATCCAATGACTATGGCTCGGCAATATATGTTGAAAGTGCCGATAAGGTTAAAATAAATTCAATGTCGGGAACAAATAATTATTTTGAGGACGGCGGCTCATCAGAAGCGTGTATCTACAGTAAAGATGACTTAACACTGAAAGGTGACGGATATATCAATATAAGCGGTAATACAAAAAATGCAGTATACAGCAAGAATAATCTCAAGGTAACAGGCGGAAGTCTGGATATATGGGCGGCAGGAAATGCTCTTGTCGGAAAGGATAAAGTCATTATTGAAAACGGATATATAAATATATCATGGTGTAAGGACGGCATAAAATCCACAAATGATACGGATTCCTCAAAGGGATATGTAACCGTTTCGGGAGGTACTGTATATGTAACGGCAGAAGATGATGCAATACAGGCAGTTACAGGTGTTGAAGTATATGGGTGCAGTATATATACAAACGCAGGAGGAAAAAAGGTCAACTGTGACGGAACAGTTTCTGTGGAAGACGGCTGCATTATAAAACAAAATTAATACAAGTGTGAGGCGATTTTTATGAATATGAAAAATATATCAGCACTGGCAATGGCATTTACAGTACTTTCGGCAGGAATTACTGTATGCAATGATGCTGAACTTTCAGCAAATGCAGATGAAAGCATTGAGTTTTATTTTGATAAAATTGATGTTACGATATATGATATTGCTGATGAAATAAAAGTAAAAATGTATATGTATGAAAATGCAACAGGTTTCAATGCAGGTACATTTAAATTTATATATGACAGCGGACTGACTCTTGAAAGAATAGAAAAAGGCGATGCTGTCGGTAATGATGGAGTTGTTTTCAATGCAAATGAAGATACAGGGATTGTCGGAATTGCAAGCGTGGACGAGATAACTTCCGGAAATATATTAACACTTGTATTTTCTGTTGATGATAAGCAAAGCGGCGGAAATTACAATATTTCTTGCGAGGCTTATGATGATTTTGCACAGGGAATAAGAGGCGAAAATATACTTGCTCCGATTTTTAATAACACATATATCAATGTATTTGGGAAAATCACTGAAACAACAGAAATAACAACAACTGAAACTTATGGCACTACTATGCCGTCTGAAACGACAACATCATCAATTGCAACAGAAGTTACAAATGATACAACATCAGCAGAAACAACATCATCTGAAAGCGATATTATATTTTCTGTTGACAAACAGGTTGTAACAGATTATAATGCCGGTGATGAAATAAAAGTAAATCTTGTACTTGATGAAGGAAACATTTTCAACAGCGGTTCATTCACATTCAGCTATGATTCAGCACTGACATTGAAAAAACTTGATGTTGCAGACGGTAATGAAGGTGCACTTGCAATAATCAATATTGATGACAATTATATATCAGTAAATAATTCATACGGTTTTGAAGCCGGAAATGTAATCACACTCACATTTGTGATTGATAACCCGTCATCTGATACAACATATCCGGTAAAATGCTATACATCCGGCAAAATAAAGAAGTATTCCGATGATTTTGATGAAATAGTCCTTACCCCTGAATTCATAACAGGATACATATATGTTATGAATATAACGGGTGAAAATGGGGAAATAATGTATGGCGATGCAAATGGTGACGGATATATTGATGTAAGAGATGTAACCGCCATGGCACAGCATATCGTGAAGATGAATCAACTGGAAGATGAATTATTCAGAAATGCTGATGTAAACTGTGACGGAGCAGTTGATGTAAAAGACCTTTCACAGCTGAAAAAATATCTGATAAATGAAATTCAGTCGTTATGATTGTCATAAAGAATATATTTTTACTATAATTCACTTAAAAACAACATTAAACAAAGAAAAAAAGGTTGAAAAATTACTATTTTTATCATAAGTATTGTATACGCATAATATTTTTTGATGATATAATATACACAAGGTTTTGTGAATCAAATCCTGCGTATATAATATATAATTCTGAGGTGATTGATTTGAGAAAATTTATCGGATATGAAAAAGGCATAAATCTTGGAGGCTGGCTTTCACAGTGCGTCCATACAAAAGAGCATTATGATACATTTATTACGGAAAAGGACTTCGCAGAACTGACAAGCTGGGGAATTGACCATGTAAGAATACCGGTTGATTATAATTTGGTTGAAGATGAAAATGGAAATACTCTTGAGGACGGCATGAAATATATTGAAAATTCAATTGAATGGTGCAGAAAATATCATTTCAATATGATACTTGACCTTCATAAAACAGCAGGCTATTCATTTGATGATGGTGAAAATGAGAACGGATTTTTCGCTGATGAAAAGCTTCAGGAACGTTTTCTGAAGTTATGGGAAACATTTGCGGAGCGTTTCGGCAGATACCATGAATTCCTCTCCTTTGAAATTCTCAATGAGGTTACAGATAAAATCTATTGCGAAAAATGGAATCAGATTGCCGAGAAATGTATATGCCGCATAAGAAAATATGCACCGGATATTCATATACTTGTGGGCGGATATCATAATAATTGTGTTGAGGCTATTGCCGACCTGTATCCTCCGCATGATGATAAAATAGTATATAATTTCCATTTCTATGAGCCGTTGATATTCACGCATCAGGGTGCATACTGGCTGAAAAATATGCCATCAGATTTCAGGCTGAAATATCCGGGTTCTTCGGAGGAGTATATTAAAATCCATAAAAAGCTGAATATCGGACAGGTAAGCATTGTTGAAAATACAAAATGTGCTACTGTGGCAACGGAATTTTTCGATGAAACATTTGAAAATGCCGTAAAGGTTGCAGAAGAAAGAAATGTTCCTCTTTACTGTGGTGAATATGGTGTAATAGACACAGCCGATAATGAAAGTACGGTTGCATGGTACAAATGCATAAATGAATCATTCACAAAGCATGGCATTGCAAGAGCCGCATGGAATTATAAGAAGATGGATTTCGGAATTTCTGAAAGTCCTGTTTCTGATGAAATAAAGAAATATCTTTAATTTAACGTGAGTTCGACAAAAAAATCTCAAGATAAAAAATAATCGAAAAACAAAAGTT
>JBJEQS010000284.1:0-8093 GCA_051881875.1 Oscillospiraceae bacterium | reverse complement strand
ACTTTTATTTTAAGGATTTATTTGATTTTTATTTTTCATCGAACTCACGTTAATTCAAAAACCGTGTCTGTTCTGTGGATAAAATTTGACAAATGTTTTTTTATGTTGTATAATAATTTTAGAAAACAGCTATTTTACATCACTCATATAGAGATTGAAACTCAAAATCAGCATCAAAATTTTTTTGCTCGTAATTTTACATCACTCATAAGAGGTTAAAAACAAAAACAGATGTATTCACAAAAGAATACATCTGTTTTTTCAGTTATAAAATTTATGTAATAATTTTCAGCAAAGAATATCATCAAAAATAACTCTCATATCTTTCACCACCTTTCACTATATAATACTGACCGATTGCTGAGTTTAAGTGATAAATTTATTTTGTGAGATATATTAAAAGTGCTTTTCTGAGGTCTTTAAAAAATTCTTCAAATGTGCTGTAGCTGAAAGAGTATGTATGCTGTGTTTCGTTTTCGTCTGGAGTTGCTTTCTGGAATTCATTCATATTATTCACCTCCTTTTATGATGGAATTTCTGTTTTCTTACCATGAAAAACTGATATCTATTCTCGGCATATCTCTCACCGCCTTTCACTATATAATACTGACTGACCGCTGATTTTAAGTGATAATCTGAAAAATTCAGCAACAAAAAAACGGGTGAAATTCATTCACCCGCCTTTTTTATTCAATGTTCATCAGCTGAAAAATCAAAGTTCATCTATTGCCTTGATAAGATACTTTTTAAGCTGTGAGAGGTCTTTTACATCAACTGTGTCATCGTACATTATGTCACCGTTTGCAAACGCTTCATCATTAAGATTTACCATCTTTACAATATACTGTGCCATATGAGTTACATCTCGTATATCAACAAGTCCGTCAAGAGTTACATCTCCAAGAAGCTTGGCATCAGGATTTTTTTCAGCTGACGGATTATCCTCTGATGATGATTTTCCGTCAGGCTCAACGCCGTATACCAGTTCGCCCTTATAGTAAAGCGGTATCTTGTCAGTTACTCCGTAATCCTTATATACATCTGTTATAACAATATCCTGACGGCTGTAATCGTTTGTCGGGTCCCAGTTGCTGTTATAATCAGCGTCCTGTCCGACAATAATTCCTATCTGCAATTCTCTTGTGCCATAGAAATCAATTCCCGACCAGTCCATTTCAACATAATATGTATAATCATCAGGGTCATCGCTCCATTTGAAAGGACCTGTTACCTTTACCTGCTGTTTATTGTCTGTGGCTGCTCCGACTTCATCATAATATACTTCAACAATTACATCATCAACTGTCTGACCTGCCTTGTATATTTCCTCAAGATTTATAAAATATCTCGCACTAAGTCCGTCCACATACTGCGGAGGCTGTGTTGTGAGATTGTATACACATACGGAGAACTGTGTTCTTTCAGTGTTTTCCTGATTTACAAGACCTTCTATGCGGAAGCCTATGTTCTTTGGTTCGGCAGGAGGGAAATTTTCCTGCGGCTGCATATCCTCTGTTGCATAGAAGTTATAAAGTCCTGCACAAGCTCCTGTGAATGCGGCATTGTAGTCAACTGCGACTTCATTGTAGATATAGTCCTTTGTAATATCTCTGTGCCAGTCGTTTGAGTCAGGACCGCCTACCAATGCTCCCCAGAGTACATGAGTCTGAGTTTCAGGGTCGTCCATGCTGTATGTGGAAGAACCATGAGCGGCTCTGTGATGCGGGTGTGATGCGGCTGTCGGTGAATATCCTACGATATATGGTCTGTTCATAGGGTTTTTACCCATGATGTATTCCATCTGACCTTCTGCCCAGTCTGCAAATGTCATATCGCCTGTTTCCTTGGCATATACCAAAGCACAAAGCTGTGCGGCGGCATCATATCTTGCCGAGCCGTATTCATTGAGCATGGCAAATCCGGCAGGAGTCTTTGCGAGCCATGCACCCTGAGTTTCCGGCAGGTCGGCTATTTCATCAGCAGTAATTGTTGTATTCCAGATAACATCATCAGGGCCGAAATACTTGTGTGAGGTAACGGCAGGCTGTAAAGCTGAGGCTGCGGCTGCGGCATCAGCCTCTGTCATACCTGACCAGTATTCAAGATTCCAGCGGAATATATACCAGTCACGGGAGATATTTGTTATAGGAGCAAGCTTTGCAAAAACTCCGCCCCATACTGTATCCCAGCAGTGAACCCATATATTCTGCCAGCAGTTTCCTGTATCAGCAATGATACGCTTTATATATCCTGTGTACGGGTGAGCACCCATTTCTCCCGAAATGGTTTCATCAACAGCGATAATATCGTTTATGTAATCATAGTTTCCTGTACATTCATAAAGCCATACAGCCGCCCACGCAAGCTCATCATAGTCATAGCTTGATGTATAGAAGCCGCCGTCATAGCCTAAGCTTGTAACGGTTTTTCCGTCATCAAGCTCCGAATGAGTTTTTACGGCGAATTCATAGAGAGCGATAGCTTTTTCAAGGCTTTCCTCTGCATATTCAGGTTCAGTATCCTTGAAATTGAGATAATTTATTGCAAGGGAAGCGGCAGTTCCGGCACACATATCACTTGCCGGAGTATCGACTGTTGCAAAATATGCCGGTCTTGCAAAATCCTTTTCATGCACTGAATCCTGCAATTCAGGCGGACTCCAGTAGTTATGGTCATTGTTGCCCTCGCCGACCTGATAGCAGTATGCAATTACATCGCCGTTTTCATCGAGATATGTATGGTCCATGTAGAAATCATTGAACCAGTGGAGAATATCCTCAACGTGTTCCTGTTGTCCTGATTCCTTATAGGCATCTCTGAATTCATAATATCCCCAGCCGACTGTTGAAGCGGCATAGCTTCCCGGCAGACCGAATTTTACATGGTCGCCCGCATCATGCATACCGCCGCTGCAATCAATATATCCATCGCCGTCAGGGTCAAGAATATCCTTGTATTCATCAATAAATTCCTGTGAAAGATTAGTGCCGAAATGTGCGTCAGCACCTTCTTCAAGCATAGGCACAAGCGGTATTGCGGCATCTTCCATATGACAGTCGCCACGCCATTCAAGCCATTTTTCGCCCGAACCGCATTTGTTTGCATCATAGAAATAGAGTGAATACTGGAGAGCCTTTGCAAAGTTTACCTCAACATCATCATAGCTGAAGCTGTCGGGGTCAGGGAAAACATATTCATCATCGGTAATTTCCGGAGGTGCTTCGCCTGCATCAGCAAATGCTGTAACTCCTGAAACGGACAGCACTGACAATCCGATAATTCCCGAAAGAATACGTTTTATAAGATGATTTTTCATAAAAACATTCCTTTCCTATCTATAAAATTATACACTATTATTATAATTCAAAAAAATTTTTTTTGCAATATATTAGATAAAAATAATTTAACAATTAAAAAAATTTGCAATAATTTAACAAACAAAAAAATTCTGAAGAAATTTTGTGTTTTTGCTTGACAATTGTCGTATGATGTGATATAATAATTAAGCTGATTTATTTAAGCAGTCAACTGAATATTAAAAATTATGGAGAGGTGTCCGAGTGGTTTAAGGAGCTGGTCTTGAAAACCAGTGATACGGCGACGTACCGTGGGTTCGAATCCCACCCTCTCCGCTGTTTTTTTATTCACACAGAAAAATATTTTTTAAGAAAGTATTGACAAGCTTTAATTATTATGATATAATAATTAAGCTGAATGTTTGAATTCGGCTTAATTTAATAAATGGAGAGGTGTCCGAGTGGTTTAAGGAGCTGGTCTTGAAAACCAGTGATACGGCGACGTACCGTGGGTTCGAATCCCACCCTCTCCGTAGTTTTGTTTTAATTTAATATTTTTCAATTCATCATATGGAGAACTACTCAAGTGGTGAAGAGGCGCCCCTGCTAAGGGTGTAGGTCGGGCAACCGGCGCGAGGGTTCAAATCCCTCGTTCTCCGTACTGAAAAAAGCTTCGTAATATATTAATTTACGAAGCTTTTTTATTTTTTAACGTAAATTCGACAGATAAAATAAAAACTCCCACTTGACATATTTTCAATTTTGAGTATAATAATAATTAAAGGGACATCGTGCAGTAGCGGTTAGCCCACAAAGATGTTATGATTAAATAACCGTCCTTATGGCAAGCAAGGGCGGTTATTTCTTTTTATTGTTAATGACATTGTACAAAAAAGCTGCGAGTGCAACTATAAATGCTCCTGTCGTAGAAAACGCAATTAATATCTGTATCAAGTCAGACCATCTTACATATTCCATTTAACAATCACCCCCATTTCTGAGGGCTGGATTTAACCGCCACCGTCAGCACGATGTCCTTATTTGTAATTATATATTATATGTCGAATTTTGTCAAGCTACTAATTCTTTCTGATGTTTTTGTAGGGGCGACCATTGGTCACCCGTCTTAGTTTACTGGGAATTTCATTGGGCGGCTGAAATCCGCCCAAACTTTTTATGTCGAACTCACGTTAAATTGTAATATTTGCAATAAAAATTGCATGATATACAATTGACATTGTTTGTTTAAAATGATACAATTATATAAATATACTATATATAAAATCAGATGATATTAACATACAGCATAAAATTTCAACAATTCAGAAATGAGGAGATTCTTTGAAACAAAAATTTATTGCAGCTGCACTTGCAGCATTACTGACCACAGTATCCATTCCGATAAAAACAGCTAAAGCGGCAGAATTTACAGTCTGTATTAATGAGATTTGCACACAGAATAAGTCATGCCTTACAGATAGTTATGGACTTTATTCTGACTGGATTGAGCTGTACAATGCAGGCAATTCCGATGTTGACTTATCCGGCTATGGTTTATCAGACGATGAATCCAAGCCATTGCAATGGACATTTCCAACAGGTACAATTATTTCTGCCGGTGAACATATGATTTTATTTGCCTCCAAACAAAACTCCTCCGCATCAGAACTGCATACCGGTTTTGCACTGAGCAAGAACGGCGAAACACTGGTTCTGACCAGTCCGAAGGGAGAAATCCTGCAAAAAATTATCGTGCCTACACTTGCGGAAGATACTACATATGGCAGAACACCGGACGGCAGCAGCATATTTGAAGTGATGACAGCAACTCCCGGCACTGCTAATGAAACAGTAACTTCTGCACCAACATTTTCTGCACAGTCCGGATTTTACGGAACAGATTTTGAGCTGACGCTGTCTGCGGCAAATAACACATCAATATATTACACGTTAGACGGAAGCGACCCGACCACTTCGGAATCGGCACAGCTTTATACAGGCTCTATTGAAGTTTGTGACCGTACAAATCAGCCGAATATTTACAGCACTTATGCGGAAGATGAAAATTCACCGCAATCCGTATGCCTTGGCATATCTTACAAACAGCCAACATTCAATGTGGACAAACCGACAGTTGTTCGTGCCGCCGCAAAGAGTGCTGACGGCATATTCAGCGATGTAATCAGCCGGACATATTTTGTGACAACCGGAAATCTTGCACAGTATAAAGACATGATGGTCGTTTCTCTTGTAACTAATCCGGATTTCCTTTTTGATTCTGAAACAGGTATCTATGTAACAGGAAATCAATATATAAACTGGAAAAACAGCAGTGCTTATGACCCGGACATAAGTGTATGGGATTCCAGTCTGCCAACCAATTATTACTCCAAAGGTCGTGAATGGGAACGTGAAGCATCTGTTTCTGTTTTCAGAAATGGCGAAACTGTGGTTGAGCAGAATATGGGTATCCGTATCAAAGGAGCATCAACAAGAAATAGTGCACAGAAAAGTTTCAACCTTTATGCAAGAAGCGATTATGGTGCATCTAAAATTGAATTTCCTCTGATAGATGATAACTATTCACTTGATGGTACTCTGATTGATGAATATGATTCTGTTTGTCTGCGTTCTGTCAGTGATGAAGTGCGATTGCGTGACGGATTTTCAAATAAACTGATTTCAAACAGAGAAAATATTACCACACAGAATATGCAGAAGTGTGCAGTTTTCCTCAACGGTGAATACTGGGGCTTATATGAACTGACAGAAAAATTTACAGACTGTTTCATTGAATCCAATTACGGAATTAATAAAGAAGATGTTGCAATGATGAAAAATGATATGCTTGAAGAAGGCGAACAGACAGAGATTGATAATTTTATGCAGTTTATCAATACTTACAGCAGGAAAGATATGACTGATGATGCGAATTATCAGGCAGTATGCGATTTTATTGATATTGACAGCATGATTGAACATTATGCCGCCGGACTGTATCTTGGCACTTATGACTGGCCGAATTATAATTACGGTGTATGGCGTAATACAGGCAAAGAAATTGCCGGCAATCCTTACAGCAATGGCAAATGGCATTTCATGTCATTTGATTTTGACTACACCATGGGAGCGACTTATGAAAATTTCGGCGGCGTTGAGGGATATGCCTATGACAGCTTTCAGCATATGGATTCAAAATCAGGTGCTCCTACAAATCTTTTTATTCAGCTTCTGAAAAATAAGGATTTCCGCACAAAGTTTGTTAATGTATACTGCGATTATGCCAATGAAGTGCTTACACCGGAAAAGGCAGATGAAATGGCTGAACTTTACAGTCAGGAATATACAGAACAGCTTGCCAATACAGCTGTACGCTGGTGGGGATATTTTGGCGGTTCAAAAGAAAGCAATCTCAGTTATCACAGAAATTTTTATCAGAATACAACATTAAAGCAAATCAGAACTTTCTTTCAGCAGCGTGCGGAATACACAATTGAAGATATGCGGAA
Organism: Oscillospiraceae bacterium; assembly: GCA_051881875.1. Taxonomy (GTDB): domain Bacteria; phylum Bacillota; class Clostridia; order Oscillospirales; family Ruminococcaceae; genus UBA5884. The sequence continues at coordinate 1,288 of JBJEQS010000284.1, read as the reverse complement.
TTACCTCGGACTTCAGAGTTCCATGCAGACAATCACACTGAAAACCAAAGGAAATGGAAAAATTCAAATAAATACTATTATTCCGGATACTGCCAATGGCTGGAGTGGAGAGTATTCCCCTGATTGTCCGGTAACATTAACAGCTATTCCTGATGAAGATGCATCGTTTACCGGATGGAGCGGCGATTTATCCGGAATGGATAAAACAGTGACTCTTACTCTTTCGGAAGCAATGTCAATTCAGGCGAATTTTGGAGAACAGCAGAGTGTAAAAGGCGATGTTAATGCCGATGGCAAATTTAATATTGCTGATATTGCAATGATGCAGAAATGGCTGCTTGCTGTACCGGATACTTCGCTTGCTGATTGGAAAGCCGGAGATTTATGTGAAAATGATGAAATCAATGTATTTGATTTATGCCTTATGAAACATTTGCTGCTTAATAGCTGATAAATTTTGTTTCCCGAAATCGTGCAATTTCGATTTTCGGGAAACTTTTTTAATATACCGTTCAACAGGCTGGATTGACTGGCAGTTACAACAAACAAGGGGTATACCGATTTTTATAATCAGCATACCCCTATTATCATATTATTTTGAAAGATTAACTATTCTCTTTCTTTTTTGAAGATATACCTGCAATTATAAGTGATAATGCAAAAACTGCAAATAATATTTCTATATCATCACTTGTCTGCGGGCTTGAAGCTGTCTTATCAGAATCATTATACTTCTTGTCTGATGTATCTTTTTCCTTATCAGTTGTTTTATTTCCTGCTTTGGTTATTTCAGGATAAGTTGATGAAATATCAGATAATGTGCTTTCATAAGTTTCAGTTTCCATATAAGATACTTCCTCAGAGGATATATCAGTAATAGTTTCAGATACAGACGTTGTTGTTTTATTGTCTGATGTTGTTACATCTGTACGTTCAACAGCAGTTCCGATAGTTATATGTGAACCAGTGAAATCAATTTCTTCATCTGATACAGTGCTTGTTTGAGTTGTTTCTGTAATTGCGGATTCTGTTGAAACAGTTGATGATACTGTTATCGTTGTCTGCGGAACTGTTGTTGTAGTTGATGTTGTTGTCGTCGTTGTCTGCGGAACTGTTGTTGTAGTTGATGTTGTTGTCATCGTTGTCTGTGGAACTGTTGTTGTAGTTGATGTTGTTGTTATTGTTGTCTGCGGAACTGTTGTTGTAGTCGATGGTGTTGTTGTCGTTGTCTGCGGAACTGTTGTTGTAGTTGATGTTGTTGTTATTGTTGTCTGCGGAACTGTTGTTG
>JBJEQS010000283.1:0-1885 GCA_051881875.1 Oscillospiraceae bacterium | reverse complement strand
GGCTTTGCCTTTGGAAACCACCAGCTTTTTGAAAAAAGCTGGGCAAAAACTTTTAATTTCGGATTTTGTTTTATTGGTTCTGTTTTTACCTACCCGACCAGCCGGAGGCGGCACCTTGCCGCAAGCTGAATTTTTTTGCTGATATATGGTTATTTGTCAGGTAAGTCAAATATAATTGGTTGCCATAAAGAAAAATATTGACTAAACACCGGAGGCGGCGACTCGCCGCTTCATGTTTGCTGAAAATATCTGTTGAGCATTTCCTGTTTGATTTTCCATATTGGCTTTGACAAATCAACATAGTATTCCTGCGGATTTTCAAATCTTTTCACTTCGTCCCATAATGTTTCCAGCTGTTCCTGACAGTAAGACCTTATCTCATCAAGCTTCGGACTTTCATATACGCATCTGCCATTCTCAAATATCGGCACAAGAAGCTTTACCGCCTTAAAATCGGTAAGCTGTTTCTTTTTATACGGATAATCAGGGTGAAATATTGTATAAGGCTTAGTATCATCAATAACCTCATCTTCCAAAGTTATAACATCAGCTATTGCTTTTCCCGTCTGCTTTTCAAAAAGCCGCCATAATGATTTATTAGCCGGATTTGTTATCTTTGATGAATTATCAGAAATCTTTATTTTGGGGATTATTTTTCCATCATTTTCAACTGCTGAAAGCTTATATACTCCGCCGAATACAGGCTCTGACTTTGATGTAACAAGCCTTTCCCCTACTCCGAAGCTGTCTATTTCCGCACCCTGATTGAGTACATCTCTGATTATATATTCATCAAGAGAATTTGATACAACTATCTTGCAGTTCTCAAAGCCTGCATCATCGAGCATTTTCCTTGCTTTTTTAGTGAGATATGTTATATCGCCGCTGTCAATTCTTATGCCTATATTGTTGTATCCCTGTTTTTTGAGTTCGCTGAAAACCGTTATTGCATCAGGTATGCCTGATTTAAGCGTATTATAGGTATCAACAAGCAAAACACAGTTTTCGGGATATACAGAAGCATATGCCCTGAATGCTTCAAGCTGTGTATCAAACAACTGCACCCAGCTGTGAGCCATTGTACCAAGTGCCGGAACTGATAATTCCCTGTCGGCAATTGCACAGGCTGTTCCTGCACAGCCGCCTATATATGCTGCTCTTGCACCGAAAAATGCTCCGTCATAGCCCTGAGCCCTTCTTGAACCGAATTCCATAACAGGTCTGCCGTCTGCCGCCCTTACTATACGGCTTGCCTTTGTTGCAATAAGGCTCTGATGATTTATTGAAAGGAGTATCATTGTTTCAATAAACTGAGCCTGTATTGCAGGACCTTTTACAACCATTACAGGTTCATTCGGAAATATCGGTGTACCCTCCGGAACTGACCATACACTGCATGAAAATCTGAAATTTTCAAGGTAATCAAGGAATTTTGCACTGAATATGTTCTTGCTTTTCAGATACTTTATATCATCAGCGGAAAAACTGAGATTTTTTATATAGCTTATAACCTGTTCCAGACCTGCCGCTATTGCATAGCCGCCCTCATCGGGAACTTTTCTGAAAAACATATCAAAATAAACAGTCTGTTCGCCCTTGCCGTTGAGCAGAAAACCATTTGCCATTGTCATTTCATAAAAATCAACGAGCATTGTAAGATTGCGTGTATCCATATATTCTAATTTCTCCTATTTTTATAAAGACCTGTCTGATAAATAAAAAATATCAAACAGGTCTGATTATACATTATATTAACATGAGTTCAATGAATTATTTGTAGGGGCGACCAATGGTCGCCAGCTGCGTTTTACTTAAAATGCCATTGTCACAGTTCTGCGAACTTCGTTCGCACAAACTTTTTTTGGAAAAAGTTTGACAAAAAACT
>JBJEQS010000282.1:0-8170 GCA_051881875.1 Oscillospiraceae bacterium | reverse complement strand
AAAAAAGCTGGGCAAAAAACTTTTATTTTCGGATTTTGTTTTGTTGGTTCGGTTTTTACCTACCCGACCATTTTGATAAGGTTGATACTCAAAACTGGCGGCGGCAACTTGCCGCTTGAAAAAAGCTCGGCAAAAACTTTTATTTTCGGATTTAGCTTAACAGTTACACTTTGTACCTACCCGACCATTTTGATAAGATATGATTATTTCCATACTGTAATTATAAAATCCGTAATCATAACAACTGCAATAATAATTCCCGATATAATAATAATTTCCGGCTTTATTTTCTTCCTTAACTTATCAAGCAACGGCTGTATCACATAGAATATCAGTATTCCGCCTATTCCGAAAAAACAGCTTGATGCAAGAGCTATTCTGCCATTGAGATTGTATTTATAATCATTATAGCTCCATAATCTCAGATTGAATACCTTTTCAAGAATATATGATGCGGCATATTCAATCACTGATGACAGCATGAATACGCTTATAAATACGATAAGCGGAGTTATGTTTATCTTGCCTATACATATTTTTTTCCTTACAATTCCATGCAGTATAATTATAAAAAATATCGCACAGAAGCCGTAAATCGGTATATAACAGCCATGCAGAAAACCTCTGTTCACAAATCCGAATCCAAGCTTATACATGGTTATAACCTCATATATCCAGCCGATAAGGCAATACACAAAAAAACTGCATATGTAAAAGGCTATAAATTCCGCCCTTTGCTTTATGATATTATTCTTCGGCTTCATCATCTTCCTCCGGAATAGTCAGTTCAATACGGATTTTATTGACTGTCTGTTCATCGGCACTTATTACGGTTATTTTGAAAATATCCGTCTGTATAGTTTCATTTTCAACAGGTATACGTCCCATTAATTCCATAACCCAGCCGCCTGCTGTATTCGCTGATGTGACAATCTCATTGTTAATATCCAGCTTTTCTATCATATCATTTATGCTTAATCCGCCGCTTACCTCATAAACATTATCGGATATTTTCTGAAATGTGGTTATCACCTCATCATTTTCATCATATATCTCACCGACAAGCTCCTCTATAATATCCTCCATGGTGATAATGCCCTTTGTACCGCCGTACTGGTCCATGACTATTGCCATATGAGTTTTGCGGCTCTGCATTTCCTTCAACGCTTCACTGATAAGCTTCAAATCGGATATGTGCAGTACTTCCTGAATAATTCCGGAAATATCGCTTTTCTGTCCGACCACCTTTTTGAAAAAATCCTTATATGTTATAATTCCGATTATATTGTCAATATTTTTTTCATATACAGGAATTCTTGAATAGAATTCGGTGAGAAATATTTCCCTGATTTCATCAACAGGAGTATTTATTTCAACAGCCACTACCTTTACTCTCGGAATAAGTATCTCGCTTACCTGAATTTCATCAAATTCAAGTGCAGAACGCACAAGGTCGCTTTCCTGTTCCTCAAGAACGCCCTCCTCCTCAATTTCATCAATTATGTATTTAAGTTCAGCTTCTGTAACGCTTGGTTTCTTTTCGGAATTGCCTGCAAGCTTTTCAACGATTTTTTTAAGTCCGCTGAATACTATGATTATCGGCTTGAGTATAACTATAAGAATTTTCAGAAACGGTGTGAATAAGAGTGCCAGTTTTTCAGCATTTTCCTTTGCATATGATTTCGGCAGGATTTCTCCGAATATCAGCACAAGTACAGTCATGACTGCTGTTGCAATTCCGACACCTTTATTTCCGAATAATTTTGTAAAAAGAACTGTGCTTATTGACGTTGATGCGATATTGACTATATTATTTCCGATAAGTATTGCGGTAAGTGCGTTGTCAAATTTATTGGCTATATCGAGAGCCTGTTCAGCTCTTTTGTTGCCCTCTGACGCATAATTTTTCAGACGTATCTTGTTTACGCTTGAAAATGCAGTTTCACAGCTTGAAAAGAATGCTGAAAACAAAAGCAATACCGCAATAAGTATAATGTTTAACATATGTCCTCCATGAAATGAAAAATTTTAATACTGTCCTTTAATCATCATAAATTTGATGTAAATAACGTGAATTCGATGGTTACTTCTGTAGGGGCGACCATTGGTCGCCCGTTGTGGCTTACTGGGAATTTCATCAGGCGGCTGAAAGCCGCCCAACCTTTTTTTATAAAAAGGTTGCAAAAAAACTTTTAGTTTCGTTGCTTTATTTACTTATAATTGTTTGCTTTGTGGCTCGACCGCATAATTAGATTATTTTGTTTTACCGGTAAGCAATGCGGAATTTACCAGTGCGGTCGAGCCAATAAGCAATATGTTCTCTGAAACTAAGCGGCGTTAAGCCGCTTGCTACGAACCGGAGGCGGCAACTTGCCGCTTGCCGCTATATTATTGTGCCGCCGCCGACTACTGTATCACCATCATACAATACAACCGCCTGACCGCTTGTTATTGCTCTCTGCGGACTGTCAAACACCACTTTGATATTTCCGTTTTCAAGTTGTGTAACAGTTGCCGGTTGTTCTTTCTGATTGTATCTTGTCTTTGCAGTCACTCTCATAGGCTTATCAATTCGCTCAACGGATATGAGGTTCACATCATCTGCCATGAGTTCGGATTTCATAAGCTCCGATTCATCACCGAGAATTACAGTATTGCTTTCAATATCCTTTCCGACTACGAAAACAGGCTTTCCCAAAGCTATTCCAAGACCTTTCCGCTGTCCGATTGTATAATGAATTATGCCCTTGTGTCTGCCGAGGATATTTCCGTCTGTATCAACGAAATTACCCTCCTGTATATCAGCATTGGAAAATTTTCTTATAAATTCCGCATAATCCCCGTCAGGCACAAAGCATATATCCTGACTGTCAGGCTTTCTTGAATTGACAAGTCCAGCCTCCTCGGCAATGCGTCTTACCTCGCTTTTTTCATATACGCTTAAAGGGAATAATGTATGCTCAAGCTGATGCTGTGTGAGATTGTAAAGCACATATGTCTGGTCTTTCGACCTGTCTTTCGGACGCTTCAATATATATCTTCCTGAGATTTCATCATATTCCTTTACAGCATAATGTCCCGTTGCTATGTAATCATATCCCAATGCTTCAGCACGATTAAGCATTTTATCAAATTTTATATGCCTGTTACATTCAATGCATGGGTTGGGAGTTCTTCCTGCAAGATATTTTTCAGAAAAATCCGTCATTACACATTCTTTAAAGCAATCCTTGAAATTAAATACAAGATGTTCAAATCCGAGCTTGTATGCAACGCTCCTTGCATCATCAACGTCCGAGAGTGAACAGCAGGTTCTTGTCAGTTTATCTTCCGATATATCCTCGCCCGAAAAAAGTTTCAGAGTTACGCCTGTGACATCATATCCGCTGTCAAGCAGAACCTTTGCGGCGACAGAGCTGTCAACTCCTCCGCTCATTCCGACCATTACTTTTTTATTCATAATTTTTCATTGCTCCTGTTTAAAATAATTTATTGCCTGTTCAAGATTATCAGCGGCAAAGCTGCATTTTTCCTTTATCTTATGCCATTCATGCTCCGAGGATTTGTCATATATGCCCACTGTGAAAAATCCTGCATTTGCGGCGGTTTCAATGCAGTGCAGAGAATCCTCTATGACTGCGGTTTCATTCGGAGATGTTCCGAGCATTTGTGCAGATTTGCAGTATATAAGCGGCTCTGTCTTGCTTGATGATATTTCCGAGCAGGTCAGCAGAAATCTGAATTTGTCATATATTCCAAGCCTTTTGAGTGCAAGCAGTGCAAGCGATTTATAAGTTGAAGTCGCTATGCCGTATGGTATGCTGTTTTCATCAAGGAAATCAAGAAGCTCATTAACATAGGGTTTAAGAGGAATTCTGTATTCATACTGTTCCTTTACAAGCTCCTCTATTCTGTTTATTATATATTCCTGAGTATGCGGAAGATTAAATCTGTTCTTTAAATACAATGAGGACTCCTCAATTCTCATTTTTTTGACAGCCTCCGAAACATCGGGCGGATAATCAAGACCATTTTCCGCAAGAAACATTCTGTCAACCTCATACCATACGGGCATTGAATCAATAAGTGTTCCGTCAAGGTCAAATATAACGGATTTTATCATCTGCAACACTCCTTGTTTATCTGTCTGCTATAAAGCTGTACTCTGCAATATTACTGTATCTGAATCCTTTTCTTTTTATGTAATCCTCAAATATTTTTCTGCCTTCATCACTCAGGTCATTGAGTTCATCTGCTTTAAGATAATCCCAGCCGCCTGTTTCAGTGGAAAGAATATCGCCGACATCACAAAATCCGATTTCATCAGTTGAAACCTTCATTGGTGAGCCGTCTGTAAACGGACATTCAACCATAACGCCGTCGTCAGTGATTTCTGTAACTGCCCACGTGTCCATAGGTATCATTTTGACTGCCTCCTCTTAAATTATTTATTAATAACTGCCTTTATTATCAATAAAACAATCAAAATCCAGAAAGCAATAATCGGAACGGCATAATACCACTTCTTAGGCTTACCGTTTTTCCATATTCCATCAGACAGTTTACGGTTTCTTTCCATAATATCCTCAGGTATTAATTTAATGGTTAATGCAGCTAAAGCAGGCAACAGAATAATATCGTCCAGATATCCTAAAACAGGGATAAAATCCGGTATTAAATCAATCGGTGAAAGTGCATATGCAACTGTACAGCCTGCAAAAATTTTTGCTATTACTGGTGTATCCTTGTCTTTCAAGGCTAAAAATATAGCAGGGATATCGGTTTTCAGCTTTTTGGCACGTTCCTTTAATTTCATTTTTACTTCCTCTGCCTATCATGTTTAATATGAGTTTGATGATTATTTTTGTAGGGGCGACCATTGGTCGCACGTTGTAGCTTATTGGGAATTTTCTTGCTTCTGTTCTGCGAACTGCGTTCGCACAAACTTTTTTTGGAAAAAGTTTGACAAAAAACTTTTTGGAACGATTGAAGGGCGGGGACTTCGTCCCCACACCCCTGTTTCGCTCATTCGAGCGACCAAAGGCTCTGCCTTTGGAATCCGCAAGCTTTTTGAAAAAAGCTGGGCAAAAACTTTTCTTTCGTTTCTTTATTTACTTATAATATTTTTTCTTATGGCTCGACCACATAATTAGATTATTTTGTGTTACCAGTAAGCAATGCGGAATTGACCAATGCGGTCGAGCCGTCAAGCAAAATGATACACGAAACTAAGCGGCGTTAAGCCGCTTGCTACGAACCGGAGGCGGCGACTCGCCGCTTAACGTTGTTCTGTCATGTTGGTAATGCCGATTTTTGCTCTGTAATCTGTTGCGGCAGGCTGAATTTTCATTGTTGAAAGTCCGTATATATCTGTTGAAAATGCCTCCAGTTCCGCATATCTCTTGCATACAGGATTTACCTCTCTGAGCCTTGAAAGTGATGTTGCAAAAGGTATTCTTGCTTTGCCCTTTGCCTCACCCAGAATATCTGTTCCACGCTCATTTACAGCGAGTATTCTGCCGTAAGGCGGCATTGTTTCAAGGTCGCTGTTTCTTATGCCTATGAGCATACTCAGGAGTATTCTTCTTATTCTTGATTCGGGATACCTCTTTGTCTTTATCATTTTTATCAGTTCACTGACGGTTGATGCTGAACCTGCATTGATTATGCGGTTTTCAAGTCCCTGCCCCACATCATGTATCCCTCTTAATGTTTCAGCGTCGGACATTCTGACTGTATATATTAACATTCTTTCAAGATTATTCACATCAGCAATTCCTCCGCTTTTTACCATGCTGTTTATCATTTCATATGAAAAGCGTGGTATCAGATGGCGGAACTGGCTGTAATCTCCGCTGAGTATCTGCTGTCTTATGTATGATGCACTTGCATAGTTTCCGAATTCACCCATCTGGTCATGGTCAACCTCCATTCTTTTAACCGTAAAAGGCTTTATATCGGATTTCAGGTAATCAAGTGCCTTGATATATTCTATGCCGAGAACATTGTTTGCACTGTTGAAAAGCTTTGCGACATTCCATGTATAATACTTGTCGACCAGTGATATTATAGCCGCCGGATATGATGTTCCGTTTTCAAGAAGTTCTCTTAATTCAGCCATTTCAGAGCATATACGGCTTGCCTCTGCCGCTTCCTTTAATTTTTTCAGGTCGCCGCATTCGCTTCCGAATGAAAGCTCATCAACACAGCCCAGAGCATCAAGCAGATATACTGCTCCCCTTGCGAATGTTTCTGCATTGGACATTGAATATGCAACAGGAAGCTCGATAACAAGGTCTGCACCGCATTTTACAGCGGTCTTTGCACGTTCAAACTTATTTACAAGTGCCACATCTCCACGCTGAACGAAATTTCCGCTCATTACTGCAACTATATGAGTAGCACCGTTTTTCCTTGTCTGCTCAATATGATGCATATGTCCGTTATGAAACGGATTATATTCGCATACTATTCCTGCTACCTTCATTTTTTAATCACTCCTAAAAAATTTTATATGTTAAGCATCAGTCCGATAAATTTATCAGACTACGCACATTTATTTAATAATTATATATTTATATAAGCATAATATTATGCTGTATTTACAGTCTGCTGTCATCTATAAGTAAAATCATTTTGCTGTTTTTTGTCTAAATAGCTGATTTTATTGCTAAACTCTTGAATTTTTCACAATTTGGTATATAATAATACAAGTAACTATGTCTGAAAATCTCAGAAATCATGACATAATTTAACCAAAAATCTATAATCGAAAGGATATGTTGAAAAATGAAAATTCTCGTAATCAATGCAGGAAGCTCATCTCTTAAATATCAGCTTATAGATATGAAAGATGAATCCGTAATTGCTAAGGGCAACTGCGACAGAATAGGCATCGGAGGTCATATCTCTCACAAAACAGGCGACGGCAGAACTTTTGAAGCTGACTGCAATTTCCCTACTCATACAGAAGCTTTCCAGAAACTCGTTGAAACTCTTACAACAGGCGATGCTGCTGTTATCAAGAGCATGGACGAAATCTCAGCAGTAGGTCACAGAATAGTTCAGGGTGCTGAAGTATTCTCTGAAACCTGTCTTGCTACTGATGAAGTTATCGACAAGATTGACAGCCTTGCTGAACTCGCTCCTGTTCACAATCATGCTCATGCACTCGCTCTCAGAGCCTGCAAAGCAGTTATCCCTGAAAATGTTCCTCAGGTTGTTGTATTCGATACAGCATTCCATCAGACAATGCCGGAAAAGGCTTTCATGTATGGTGTTCCATATGAATGCTATGAAAAGTACAGCGTTCGTAAATACGGTTTCCATGGTACATCACACAGATTTGTTTCAGGCGAACTCGCTAAGGTTATGGGCAAAAAGCCTGAGGATTTAAAGATTGTTTCATGCCATCTTGGAAACGGTTCTTCAATAACAGCTGTTCAGGGCGGCAAGTCAGTTGATACATCAATGGGTTTCACACCTCTTGACGGTCTTATCATGGGTACAAGATGCGGTGCTGTTGACGCTTCAGCAGTTACATTCATTCAGTCAAAGCTTGGTCTTTCACCTGCTGAAACAAGTGATTATCTCAACAAGAAATCAGGTTTCCTCGGAGTTTCCGGCATATCAAGCGACAACAGAGATATTGAAGATGCTGTTGCACATGGCGATAAAAGAGCCAAGCTCACAGCTGATATGCTTACATATGAGATTAAGAAGTACATCGGTTCATATGCCGCTGCAATGAACGGTCTTGATGCAGTAATCTTTACAGGCGGTATCGGTGAAAATGCATCTTCTGTCCGTGAAGCTGTATGTGCTGATATGGATTTCTTCGGCATTAAGATTAACAATGAACTCAATGCTGCAATCCACGGCAAGCTCTGCAAGATTTCAACTGATGACTCCAAGGTTGAAGTATGGGTAATTCCTACAAATGAAGAACTTCTCATTGCTCGTGATACTCTTGCACTTATTTCAAAGTAACTGAAAAGTCTTACATTAAATTATAGCATTTATAAAATAAAATTGCAATACAAAAAGATGGTGTTTTTTCAGATAAAACACCATCTTTTCTTTTTATATGATAAAATACGTAAGTTCGATGATTTACTGGGAATTTTATTGTTTCTGTTCTGCGAACTTCGTTCGCACAAACTTTTTTTGG
>JBJEQS010000281.1:0-33629 GCA_051881875.1 Oscillospiraceae bacterium | reverse complement strand
CCCATTTTACGCATTAATCGCTGTACTGTTTTATGATTGATAACATACTTTTTCTTTAGTTCTTTTGTTATTCTCCGATAGCCGTAACGTCCTTTGCTTTCATCGTAAATACGACGAATTTCTTCCTTGATAGCAGAATATTTATCAGGCTTTGGAGAATCAAATTGTTTGCTGTAATAGTAATATGCGCTACGAGGAATCTTGGCAATATCAATGAGCAGCCATATTTTAAATTCGTGCCTCAGTTCCCATATCACTTGTGCTTTTTCTCTTGCCGTACCCTCTCGGCAACCAAGGCATTCAATTTTTTTAAGTATGCATTCTCCGCACGAAGACGTTGCACCTCGGCGATAAGGTCTTCTTCTACTTCTTTCTTAAGCTTTGCAGGGTGTCCCGTTGACTTGCGTCCTCGACGTTCAATCTGTAGTCCCTCTGCTCCTTCTTCAAGATAAATGCGTTCCCAACCGGCTACACTGTGATAATCAGTTATGTCAAATTGACGTGCAGTTTCTCGATAGCTCAATTTATCTTTGTTCATCGTTTCTACTACTTTTATTTTGAATTCAGGAGTGTACCTTTTATTCGGCTGTCCTTTAGGCATAAAAATGCCCCCTTTCGTTAGTTTCAATTTCGGTATATCTTTATTATACCACATTGTCTAACAAAAGGGGAGCATTTCACTGCCTCATGGGGTTCAATTTCAAGTCTTCTCTCAGCATTCAGACAAAATCCCAGAGGACAACAGCCACCATTATGAATGGCTTTCAGCGCATTTTCCTTTAAGCCTTTTTTGGTTTCACGGCTGAGATTTTTACTGTAATATTCATTTACGCCTTCAAGCACTGATTCAAGTATTACCGACTCCGGACTGTCGTCTATTCTTTCCAGAACACTTGCAATGCCGACATGATTCTTCTTGAGTTTACTTTTGTAAATTGCCGAATCGTACCTGTTACGGCTAAACCTGTCAAGCTTATGCACCAGTACAATGTCAAACAGATCTTTTCCGCTGTCCTGAATCATTCGCTGAAAGTCAGGACGATCATCGGAAGTTGCAGATTTTGCCTCATCTACATAGGTTGCCACAATCCGCCAGTGCTGCTGATGACAATATTCAGTCATTGCCCTTATCTGTGCATCAATTGATTCGGTTCTTTGATTATCAGAACTGAAACGGGCATATAGTGCAGCTCTCTGTATTATCAAACTGCTCATGTTTCATTCACCTCAACAGGCAGAAAAATATCTTCTCCATAACTGTCACCAATGATTTTCACACCATGTAAATAGTTCTTATTGCCGATTTCAAGCACCTCAATAAACTCCATTTCACTCATTGGGAACTCAGAAAATTCATCATTATCAAGCACAACAAAACAGCCTATATCAGAAAGACTGTCTACGCTGTATTCTTCCATAAGGGCAGTTATCTTTCTGGCTATGTAAGCTCTGAGCATTAAAGGTTTTACCTTGTCCGTTTCTGTAAGATTTGTAACTTTAATCATTTTCAATTCCCTCCATTTCAAAAGGTTCAAGAACCCATTCATTTCTTACTGTTGGTGTAAGAGGATGACAACCATTTTCACCAATCTGAAAAAGTTTATCTTTGTATGGTTTCAGCATTTCAAGGACAGTATTTTCTCTTTCACGAATACGCTGATTATGCTTTCCGACAGTACCCCAGCCAATGATTATTTTATCTGCCTTTTCTGCAGATTCCAATATCATGGTATCATTATCAGGGTGCAGTAAATCCTCATCTGAATAAAATCGGAAATGGATTTTAGGAGTGATTCTTGTGTAAAGATTCACAATATCCACACTGCCAAAGTCAAGCCTGTTAAGATTATTCACAACAAGCATTGTAGTCATATCCATGCTAAGATTGTCCGCAGAATTGGGGTTTATCATTATAATCATTGCCGACGGTTTCTCATTATCCCATTCACGATGCAGCAAAAGGCGATGTTTCTTATCATCAGAAAATATCGCCTTGTTCCTTATTACAGTAGCTTCTTCAAGCATATATACACCTCTTTCCTAATCAAAAAGACAGGCAGAAGCTTAAACCTCTACCTGTCTTTCATCATTTATCTTTTTCTTTTGCGTATGACCTTAATTACAGTGCCAATAAAAATTACTGCTTCAACAGCAATATTTACGATTGTCTTAGCATTCATTCCTTATCCTCCCCCTCCAAAGCTAATTTTGTAATTACCGCAATGGCAATTATTGTTTGAGCAAGTATTGTCACACCTACACCTGTCATGAAACCTTTCATTTTCAACACCACCTTTCAACGTTCAGCGCAACAAGTGTTTCTGATTTTTTCTGGTATTACACACAGTACTCCCACAACTCCTCATACTGATTCATCTCTTTTATATCAGCAAGAGTTTCTTCCAGTAAGTCAGAATCCATAAGCATTTCTTCAATATCATCAGCAGTATAGCCAAAGTCAAGGAGCAGCATTACATCTTCTTCCGACACGCCGAAACAGGTACAAATTTCAAGTAACAGTTCTTCATGACAGCCGTAACCGTCTGAATAACCCAAGCTGTACTGATACGAAAATGTTTCAAACTCTGAAACCTCAGTTTTGCCATTTTTATCAATGGACAAAATATCACCTTCATTCAGCATTATTCTGCTGTACTTGTATTGGTTTAATTCCGATTTTCTCATTGCCTTTGACATTATACTTTCGGTCGAAGCGTATGCAAAAAGTCCAAGCTGTTCAAAGTATATCAGGAACATAGGGCTACTGCCTTTTACGAAGTAGAGTGTATTGTACTGGTCGAGAACCGTAAATGTGAAATTTCCCTGTACATCTTCTGCCATGGATTTCAGAGAGTCAAAATTCAGCTTGCCTTTCTTTTCCAGGAGCTGGACTGCAACATAGCTGTCAGTTTCTATGTAGGTTTTAGGAAGCTGTTTTTCTTTTCTGAGGGTATCGTCATTATACAGCACACCATTATGAGCAAAGGCAAATTCCTTGTCAGCCTTGCCGTAAAAGGGGTGGTTGTTGAAGTTGTACTTTTGATTGCCCTGTGTAGTAAGACGGGTATGCCCCATTACTGCATTTGTTCCCTCCGGGAAGGTAAACTTCACCTTATGAGCAGGCTTTGCTTTCTTGTAAATCTTGATTTTACCATTCTGCACATAAGATATTCCACTTGCATCAGTTCCACGTTCCTCAGCGGCATTAGCCAGTTCCTGAGTAAATTTCTTCAAAAGCTTGTGCGGTAATTTCTTACCGCAGTCAAGCCATCCAAATAATGCACACATATTAAAAATCCTCCACTTCTTCAACCTTTTCGTTGATGTATAAATTGCGTTCTTTCAGATACTGAACAAGCTCAGGCTCGGTAATATCTGCTACGAAATCAGACCATGAAATTTTTGCAATTGAATCGTCTGTATTGTACATTGCAACATCACAAATACGGTTTACAAGTTCAATTGCGGCAATGAAAGTGTTGTGCTTCAAAGTACCTCTGAACATACGAAATTCAACAGTATGATAATTGCAGAGGTTAACCGCCGCATATCTGCCATTGTTACCTTTCTTTGCCTTGTCCATTATTGCTTTCGGTGTATGCTCATATCCGTAACGAGCCGCCCATCGATTCATTGCGTATTCTGAACGCCTTGAAAATTTCAGCAATTCATTCCAGTGATGCTCTATGAAATACAAAATACGGCTGATAATTTCATCCTGCTCCTCTCTGTTATCAGAAAATGCCGTTCTGTTGACGTGAATATGCAGACCGCAGGTACTGGTCTGGTGGGAACGGTAACCAAGAGATACAGCTTTACGCATAATATCATCCCAACAGAAGTTTTTATGATATTCTAAAGTCATTGGATGTGTTACAATTTCCATTCCGTCATTAAGCGAACCATCTGACTTTATGTAGCTATGCTCATCTAAATCATTTGCAATGGCAAGTATTTCATCAGCGTAAGCACAATCCTTACCGCCGATATCAATCTCACGCTCCACGCCGAAGTAACGTTTACTGTCACCATAGAAAATTGGCTCAGGTTTGTAGTTGTAATCATGAATTGAATCTCCACAGCAAACATTGTCATAGCACTCTCTACAATAGTATTCACCGTCGTACTCATAGGAATCATCATTGTGGATAAGCGTATCACATTCATAACAGCGTGTGTAATGGTTTTCGTAACAAGAACGGCAAAGCACTGTGTAATCGTCACCATAACTGTCAGAATCCCACATTAATGCTCCACAGCGTTCACAGGTTGTGCAGTATCTGTCAATGCACTCTGAGCAGATAATTTCTCCGTTGATATGTCCGTAGTTCTCGTCTACAATTAATTCTCCACAGTGAGAACAAATTACTTTTTCTTCCATTTTTCAAGTCCTCCTAAAAAACAAAAATTCCGAATAAGGCAATGGATTAACCTTATTCGGAATTATAATATATGTTTGAGAGGCTGAGTTGTTACGGTTTATTTTCTTTTCCTTATTCAGCAGTAATAAAGCCAGGTATTACCACGTTTCTTTATATTTCTTTCAAGTCCACTAATTTTACCATCGCAGAACATCTGGCTTATAATTGCTCCCGCAAGCAGCTTCTCGTGGTGGGTAAATTCATTATATGAACCAGGCTCATAGTATTCAATCATATCCTTAACGGTTACATTATTCTTGTTACCCTTATTCTTTATGCAGTAGTTGTACACTGCTTTTATTGTTCTTAAAGCATTTTTATCATTTATAAATTTGGTTGATATTGTATATCCGTTGTCAAAAATCATTTTTTCGTCAGCAATTCTCATATTCTATACCTCCGTAGTAATCAGTAAGCTCAAAGCTTTCGATTCCGATAATATCATTGTTTCTGTTTATTTTACAGCATATAGTCAATGGAGCTCCTACCATTTCAGCCGGTTCTGCCTCTGCTTCTGCCATTAACTCAAAAAGAATCTCTTCGGGAACATCAATGTCAAGAATGGTGTCGTAACCCCATACTTTTTTGCTGTAATCAAGTCCGATCTTGACGGAAACATTTCCCTCTATTTGTGAACCAGCTACGGAAATTAATATTCCGCTATAATCCTGATAATCAGTAATATTTTTAATCATAGTATCTGTTCCTTTCATTATAATTTTTGTGGATTTTGAAATTGAAATTCCACTTTTAAATTTTACCTGTACGTCATCATCATCTACCTCAATACTGTCGATGACTGATTTTAGAAATTCAACATTATTTATATTTTTCTTCGTCTGTATGTAATTGGTGAATCTTGCTTTCAGCAGCTCCATATCCTCTTCTGTAAATGTATGTGCCTCTTTACTAAGATGCGTGATCTGAAATTCCGCCTGTTCCTTCTGCTTGCTGACTCTTTCAAGCCTTCTGGTGATTACATTTGTTGCATTGCCCTTCTCAATTGCTCTCAAAAAATTTTCCTGAGATTTTTCCAGTCCGGATATCTTACATCTGAGCTTGTGGTATTCAGAATAAGCTTCTTTGGATTTGTCCACTGAGTACTTGTTAAGCTTATCCTTTATCAGTTCCCTGCTTGGTTCTGAAAAGAGGCATTGATTTATTGCATTCAGGACAAAAATTTCAGCATAGTCTGCACGTAGAGGCTTGTTGCCGCATTTCTTGTTACAGTTGTATTTGTAGTAAGGTCTGCCTTTTGAGTAACTTACACCGCCGCACATTGAAGCGCCGCATTTACTGCATTTGATAAAACCTGTTAACGGGTAATACCTTGCTGTTTTGTTACACGAAGCTCTGGCAGCATTCTTTTTAAGTCTTTCCTGAACGGCATTGAAAATATCCTTAGAGACAATTGCAGGTATTCCGCCTTCGATTCTGAGATAATCATCCTTGTATCTGTGGCTGTTTCTCTTTCCGGAAGCCTGTTTTGGAGTTGCTTTGTTCCATGTGTATATGCCGCAGTAACGCTCATTGTGGAAGATTGTATTTAATGAATTGGGTTTGAAATCATTGCCCTGGTCAGTTTTGTATCCGTTTTTTGACAACCATTCACAAATTTCATTGCTGCTGTATCCTTCAGCATATAACTTAAACATGGTCTTTACTGCCAAGGAAGTCACAGGGTCAGGAATCATTTGCATTGTATCACGATCAACAATGTATCCATATGGCGGCTTTCCACCAGTAAATTGGCAATTCTGGGCAGCTTGATATAGACCACTCCAACTCAGCTTTGAAAGATTCCTGCTAAAATTTGCAGCGATTGCAGAAAGTATGGCGGTCAGAAGAGCTGTCGATTCATCAGCAGTGTCAATACCATCAGCAATTGCAATGAACCTTATTCCTCTTTCTTTGAATTTCTTCAGGTCATTATAAAGGTTGGTTTCGTCACGATGAAAACGATCCAATTTGTAAACCATGATAACATTTACATTATTTTCATCGATATACTTCATCATCTTTTTATACCCAGGGCGATTGATGTTTCTTCCGGAGTAACCATCATCCGAAAAATATTTACACAATTCAAACCCATTACTGTTAGCAGAAGCTGTTATTGTTTTTCTTTGCGTTAACAGAGAAAAGCCATCTACTTGTTTTGGGTCTGACACACGTCCATATCCTAATGCTATAAGTTTATTCTGACTGTTCATTTTCTGTATCCTCATCTTTCTTGTCCTTAACATCAGCATATAAGTCCAGAAGAATTGCCGCAGTTGCTGTTATAATTTCCTCAGAAGCAGGAGAGGTATTGTTATTTACTACTGACTTGTAGCTGAAGTTATTGTTAAGTATATTATCTTTGTTGACATCAGATTTACTGATGTTGAATGATGTGATTTTCATATAAAACTCCTTTCTGACCGGAGAAACACTCTCCGGTCGGATTATTTTACTGTCAGGAATTAAAGTATGGGTCATCATATACCTTTTTGATTTTTTGTTCGGGTTTTGAAACAGGAAGTGGTTCAATCAGCCTGAATTTGTAACATGTAGCACAAACACCGTTAAAGCTCAGACGGCTTTTCCTACCGTTACGCTCACCTTTACCTTGTCTGATTAGTAAACCCGCCTCATCAATCTCGTTGATTGCAACTTTTATATCCTTAAATCCTGCATCATTAAAAATTTTCTGAACAAGGCTTTCCGTTATTGCAACAGATGTTACAGGCTCTTGTCCTCCAAAGCCAAAACGTATTATATCTGCGTTATCACCGTGGGCAGCAACATAGTTTTCAATTGCATTAATTGCATTTTGGGCAATATCGTATTCGCTTGTAATAATTTTATTCTGCTCTGCCATTATCTCAGCGACACCGTCTGTGTCAATGTACACTCCAAGCTCATTGAGAAGCTCAGAAGCGGTATAAGTAAGTGCGTATGAGCAAATCAGACGCTCAGTGTACTTATTTAAAAAAAGCGTTTTAGTTTTATGTTGAAAAAAGTTTGTTTATTTTTCACAAATAAAAAAATGATATTTTTCGACATTAAGGGAGGAATTTTATGAGAAATCAAAGGTATGATTGGGAAGATATTATATCATGTACTGTACAGCTCATTACAGAGCTGATAAAAAAGGGGGAAGAAGTTCCAAAAAAATTTCCGGAATTGTATGAAAAATTCACAAAAAGATATTCAAAGAATGATAAAATAGTACCGCCCAAAGAAACATATATCCGTGTTATAAGAAACAAACTACAGATTGCCAATAACAAAATTCTGATTCAGGCTGATTTATACCGCCTAACTGGTATGTATAAAAAAATGACTCTTGATTTGCTTGCTGACGGAACCAACATTTCATCATCAAATAAAGCTTCGTGGCTCTTTGTTCGTCTACAAAGCTTCAACATTCCTACCAACGACAGAAACTCGTATTTTTATTATTTATCAACTAAGCTGAAAGAAAAGCTTAAAAGTGACATTTTATTCATTTCATTTGACATTGACACGCTCGTAATTTTATGTGCTGATGATAATGCAAAAAAGAGAGTTCAATCATATTTTAATTTATTTAAAAAGGAGAAGTAGTTATGTCAAGAGGTCCAAAACCGAAATATGACAAAGAATCTATATTAGCCGTTATTGCTGAATATTTTTATACTCACAAGGACGAGGAACTTTCCTCGTTTTCATTGAATACAATTTATGAAGATATTCAGCATTATGCTTCACAGTCCCTCAATTACAATAAAGTTGCATTTCCCAAGTATGCCCAGATGCGAAAAATCCTTATTGCCGAGCTCTCTAATAATGGTTTATATGAAGGTGAACGGCTTACTACGAATGTAGCAAGCAGAATTATTAAGCTTTATGACTATTATAATGATGAGGAATATATTGAAAAAAATATATCTGAAAATTTTACCTTTGAATTTTTTTCAGCCCCTGTTATATCCTGCATTGCAAAATTACCGCCTGTGGAGGCTATTGATATTCTGGCAAGTGGATTGAGTAATGCTGAAAACAAATCCGTTTCATGGGGAAGAATCAACATTATCCACCATTTGTGTCAGAAAATCAAGCAAAAAAATCCGGAAATCATTCTTGCAGTCATCCCGCAGTACAACAGGATGATGTATCTCAAAAGTAATGGAAAAATCAGCGATCATGTAGATAATATCAATCCTCTGCCTGATACATTATGTTTATTTGTAAAAGATACCCCAGAGGGGCGGAAATTTATTGAGGAACAGGAATTACATGTTATGCCCTAATAAAAACGGTCAAGCCACGTTTATGTGACTTGACCGTTATATATTTCTCCCGAATTCCCGAATTACATTTTTCAGAATGAATATCGATTATTATTGCTGTATGTATAGTACTCAGACTCTATTGCTTAAACCTCCCGGTACCAATCGGTTTTTATTACCGCCTTCTCCTCTCCCCTGTTTGCCATGGATTTTTGCTTTTGTTTGGCAATTATGTTGGTGGATGTTTTTTCTTAGCTGTTTTTGAGCGGTTGTTTCCCGAAATACCCCTCGGCAATGCTGTCAAGCTGTGCAGCTATCTGTTTGAATTCCCGATTCAGATCAAGAGTCTTCGCACCTATCTGATTGCCACCCATATTAAAAATGCAGTCAGGAGTTATCTCCTCCTGTGTTTTAGCGTATATCAGAATACCTGCAACATTGCCGGTATTACCTATGTCCTGATTCTTCACGTATGTGTATATCTGGTAAATGTTAGCTGAGTGAAGAGTATGCTTATCATATTGTTTCTGTAATGACTTACCATAGTATTTGGCATCAAGAATCAGTATCCTCTCATTAAGTCTCAGAAATACATCTGTCTGCATTGCCGGAAGAAATCTTATCATAGACTCTTCATTGTCACCAGTTAAATCCCACTTAACCTGTGCCGCCTTTGCTTCAGAAAGATACGTATGATGCTGACGATAGTATTCAAGAATAAATTTTTCAAAAAGCTTTGCCATATGCTCATCTGAAAATGATGTCATTCGGTATTCGCCTTTATCTGTTGTTTGTAACATACCGTCAAGCACAAAGTAGCATATATTAAGCAGCAATTCATAATTTTTATTATTTCTTTGGTAATGAATCCTGTTCCACTCTATTGATTTAGGTGACAGCATTTCCACTCCGTCAAAAAAGACAATCATCTTCTTAAGAGCTGATTTACGCTCAGCTGATACTTCATCAGACCTTATCAGACAAGTCATTGTGGTCTTTATTATCTGATTGAAAATATTATTCTCTGAAAGCTCATCAAATTCACAAGCAAGCTTTTGTTTCCTCTGTATTTGATTTCTGATTGTTTCCTGCATATCAAGTTTGCCTCGCATTACAGACATTGTTTCATGCTGAATTACATACTCACGGTAAAGACCTTGTTTCAACTGTTTGGCAACACCTTTAGCAAGAATAGCGGCAAAAAGATCTTGAATCTTATCAAATTCTTCTGAAGCTATGTTTTCATAGTTTGACTGTTTAAGTACCTGAAAAGCGTATGACAGCATGTAATAAATATTCTTGATATAAATCCCTTTATCATTAGTCATCGAATACACCACGCAGATTATTTTTCCATTGCTGAAGCTTTGATGGTTCATCAAACCAGTATTCTTCAAGCATCGGAAGTATATCAAATTCTACTACTGCCCGCATCCAGTCTGTTGTACAATCGTCTTTATCACAACCACAGAAGTAGCTGTGACCTATTCTGAATCCTCTGCCAAGAGATTTATCATCCGATATATCCTTATTCAAAATCTTTATCATTTCTATTAGTGCGTCAAAAGTTTCATTTTCAAATGATTTCCGGTATTTACTGAAACCTTCCGAGTTAAATCCGGGTTCCATTTCAAAAAAGCTGAATCTTCTTCGCAGAGCGTAATCTATCATTGCTAAGCTTCGGTCAGCAGTGTTCATCATACCTATTATGTAAAGATTTTCAGGTACTGAAAACGGCATACCACTGTAAGCCAAAGTAGCTTTAGTGCCTCTGTAATCCTTTTCTATCAGCATCATAAGTTCACCGAAAATTTTACTCATGTTACCACGGTTAATTTCATCAATTATGAAGAAATGCTCTTTATCAGGATTATTGGCAGCTTTCTGACAGAAACGGTAAAAGATACCTTCTGTAAGTTTAAACCCCTCTCCGTCAGGACGATAGCCCATTATGAAATCTTCGTAAGAATAGTTCTGATGAAACTGTATGAATTCTATTCTGGATTCATCAATTTCCCCCATCATAGCATATGCAAGTCTTTTTGCTGCAAATGTTTTTCCAACACCCGGGGCTCCTTGCAAAATGATGTTTTTCTTGTTTCTGAGAAGTGCTTCAAGGGCATTGTATCTTTCCTCAGTTATGTATACTGTGTTCAGAAAATCCTCTTTAGAATATTTTATTGCAGGCGTTGTCGAAACTTTAGGATTTTCTTCACGTATGACATCCATTATGAAGTCATATTCGTTTTCTGTAAGCTTAAATAAACTGCCGTTTGATTGTTTAAGGAACTCCATATTTTGCAGTTCCTCACAATTCTTCAGGAAAGAGTATGTTATCGGTGATGAAAGATTTTCATTTTTCTGAAAGTATATATTTTTACCATCATTTTCTCGTGTTATTTCACACAATGCAACTATTTTCTTAACCGGTGTAGCTTCATACCCTATTACAACATCACCAGCTTTAACATCCAAAAAATTCTGAAATATTCGTCTTTTATTGCCATTTTCATTGTAAAGAGTGTAGAACTGCTCTTCACCTATTTTTATATCAGAATAGCTCCATATTTTCGGATTTGCATTCAGCCACCAGTAACGTTTATTGTTATCTGTACCACACAACAATTCTTTTACTAACATTCCAAAATACGGCTTTAAAATCAGTTTTTCAAATTGTGAATAATCTTTTTCATCAATCTGTATACAAGTTGATGAATCATTTGGAGTCCACCATTTTTTCTCACCATCATATGCTGACTTATCTTTAGAATCTGCAATTATTCGATATTTTCTTTCGTACCAACCATCTTTCATTTCGGGGTTTTCAACCGCATTTTCGCTTATAAACTGACCAAGAAGTTGAATACTATTTCCATAACAAAGGTAAAAGTAATCCCCTTTTTTGATTTTAGACGTAAAAGCGTGTCCCTGTGAAGTTTTTGATGTTGCTTTGGCTTTTGTGTTACTATGTACAACAACAACCTGGCGTTCAAGAAAAATAATTTTATTTGAGGTGGAAACACCTGTTTTATCAGTTCCTTCACTAATTTTCCATATAGCTCCATTTGAATTCAACGAAATATCCGTATTATTAATGTTTTCTTTAAGATAAAACTCACTTAGATAGTATCCAACATCAATAGTTGCTGTTTTCATGTTAGTATCAGGGTAACAATTATCTGTCAATGATTGCTTAAAGAAATTTATAATATCAGTGTCTTCACTTAAAACCTTGCTGACTTCATCGTAAAACTGATAGCCTTTTATTAAATTATCAACTGAACCGTTTCTTTTAGGACAGTATTCTTGACACAGTTGTGATGCCATGTTATGGTAGAGGTCATACTTGTATATGTAGTACTTTTCAGGGTATTTTAGCCACAAGTACGTACTGATTGCATTATTGTCCTGATAATGCTTATGCCATGTTCCGCCATCGTATTTGGCTCTTATTTCTTCTGCTGATGCCTTAAAATCATTAACTCTTTCTGCAAGGTCTTTATTATCATCAAACAGATTCCGGAACATCTGACGAGTTGCTTCGTCATCTGCCTTGGCAAATTCAAGAATCATTGCTTTAGGGTATGCATAGCCAGAGGCAAGCAAATTTTTAGTTTTTTCTGTGGCACATTTAAACATCTCACCAAAGTCAGGTGCCTCTATATTCCAGTTATTCTGGAAATGCTGAACAGCTTCCCACTTGTACTTTTCATCTTTCCAATGTTCAGGAAGATATGATTTATATCCTGTAAGTATTTCTTGCAGTTTTTCATAATCAATCATTTCCTATATTACCTCCTCGAGTTTTTGAACAATGCACCCCTTACTTATGTAGTAAGCAATCATTTCGTAAATTTTCTTTTTTCAGTAGTTCAATCCTCATTTAAAGATACTTCTTTCACCCGATATTTTTCACTGTTCCGATTGAAATATATTTATCAAACAAAGCTTTTAAATCCGAACCTTCCTCGGCTTTTTCCTGATATTCACCTTCAACCATGTATGTTTTTGTGCCGTCTGGCAGAGTATTGCAAATATAGTGGTCTTTAAAAATGTAACTTTTTGAAACAAATCTGTTTCTGAGAATCCCTTTCAGTTCCTCCGGTTCACAGGTCGGAAAATTCACATTCAGTATACTCTCTGTACCAAGCTCCATATTCATGACTTCACTCAGAATTTTATCAAGCCATAGATCAGTGATTATGTAACCGTCATTCGTTCCCTCAGAGAATGCAATTGCCGGTATTCCCTGAAATATTGCCTCCATTGCTGCACCGATTGTTCCGGAATACATTACATCAGTTCCGGCGTTATATCCGAAATTAATTCCCGACAGAACAATATCCGATTTTTCAGGAAGTAGATTTAGAACGCCAACTCTTACACAGTCCGCCGGAGAGCCGGAAACTGCAAATGCCTTAACTCTATCTACAGGGAAAGCCGCTTCGCATACAGCAATCGGTGTATGCAGATTTATACTTTGTGACGCTCCGCTTTTCTGAACGTCGGGAGCAACCACACACACTTCTCCGTATGATTTTACGGCTTTTGCAAGGCGGATAATACCATTTGCATTCACTCCGTCATCATTTGTAATCATTATTCTTTTCATGTTTCATTCACCGTTATTTTATTTCCTGAACCGTTCTCGCTTGAGATCAGGAACCAGCTTTCTACCGACTGCCTGCTCCGTTTGGTATCCGAATTCCCGAATTTTTTCCGAGGGAAAGAGCAATGGACAGAGGCTGGGTTATTATGGCGGTACGCACTTTTTGAACGATTTCTATTCCGCTACCAACCGAAAACTATTACTACTGATGCTCTCTCTTTTTTCTGCTTTTCCATTGCACACGGCTTTTTAGCCTTTAAGCATGTTTTTCAAAATATTATTTAACATATTCCACTAAAGAATCACAGATTTTTACTGGCTCAGAGGTGCCTATCGTCTGAAAAACCAAGCCATTTTCATCTTGCCATGCTACAACATCGTCTATGTTCAGTTCTTCCAATACATACAAATTTTTAGGAATGTCGGGGTTTATTTCTCTATGTTTAATAGTTACGTCCACTACATTCAATCTTTTGGAATCGACTATTCCTGTAAGTTCGTGACCATTCATTGATGCTAAGGCATATTGATTCAGATAGGATTTATATTCCTCAGAAAAGGTTACTCCAAGTGAATTTTCAGCATCAATAATTTTTTCTTCTGACGTACCTTTTAATGAACAGAAATTTTTCATATTCTCAATTGCCTTTATATCCATTTTCAAGCACCTCCTGAAAGAAGTTTAGCCATTGTTTCCCAAAATGCTTTTCTCTGTGCATCCCAATTATTTCCTGCACCATGAACCTCTGTATTCTTTCCAAGTTCATGCCATATTTTATTATTTCCACCTTGCATATGTTCGCTCTTTGTAAGAATAGCAAGGGTAGAGTCAACTTTTTGTCCTATGTGATGCAGTTCATAAGTTTGCCCATTTGCATCAAGAGCAGCTAATCCCTGTTCCATCCTCTGCAAATTGGTACGTCCCATTTCATCTGTTATGTTCAAATCAATTTGTCTTATCAATGAAACTTTACCGTTGACTTCACATGGTACTAATCCTGCATCTTTGCAAATGTTATATTGTTCCATTGTTTTGAAGCCTTTTATTACGTCTAATGGGTATTTTGATTCTTTCTGTATTGCTGCAACTTGATTCATGGTCAGACCACTTGTTGCAGCCCCTTTAAGAGCAATTGCTTCGCTTGCACCGCCGGTTACAGTTCCGCCAATAGCTCCCCACATAAATCCTTCACTTGCCGAAAGAGCTGATTCTTTTATAGTATCATCCAGTGACTTGCCTTCTATTCCACAAGTAATCGCTGTAGCTGCTCCGCCTAATGTTCCAGAAGAAAGAGCCATGATTGTTCCTGTTTTGGCTGATGCCGCAAAAATCATACTTACTGCTGGTGCAGCTCCGGTTCCACCTGTAACAACAGATACAGTAACACAAACAAGTATTATTCCTGTTCCTATTGCTATATTGCGTATCACCTTATCGTAGGTATCATCGTATTCCTTAAATGCTTGTATGGTTGTCTTACCATCATCACCGACTGTAAATATATACTTTTCTTCACCCCATTGAGATGTAATATCAGACAAAGTATATCCGAAATATACATTCTCCTGAGAATTATAAGATAATTCATCAAGGTATTCTTTGGAAATATATACAGTCTCAACATTTTCCACGAAATATTTTTCACTATCAAGTCCCTCTACAACATTTGTATAAACCGAATCTTCCACATATTGCAGAAGATTAGGATCATTTAAAGAGGTAAAATTCATGTTTTGTGCCTGTATACTGTTTGCACTTTCTTCCAAAGACACTACTTCTGTTTCCGCTGTACTCATTTCCTGATTTTCTGTTATATCAGCTGCTGTTGTAACAACGTTGGATATTTCTTCAGTTGTACTTGTTCCACAACCTGTAAGACAAAATATCACAACCAATAGTAAAGACAGAATCCGTTTCATTTTACCCTCTCTTTCTCCGACGCATGAAAATTATTAATATGCTTAAAACTACAACTGCTGCTCCACCTATTATAGCAGGTACAATATACCCATTGTTCTTGGAAATTTCCTCTGCAGAATCTTCTTCAATGTCAGTTGTCGTATGAGTAGTTTCAATTTCTGTTATATTTGTTGTGATTTCTGTATACTCTTCTGTCGAAACTTCTGTGGGTATTTCTGCTGTATCAGGAATATCAATTGTGCCATCATCATTAATTGTAGCACCTTCTGTAACAAGATCATTAATTTCAGCTACAGAATAACTTTGATTAGTTACATAAGCCTGAAGTACAGAATCAGAACCGACATATATTATTTTCTCAGTAGTACGGTTTGTATATGTATTGCTGACCGTTATAGTATAAATACCTTCTTCAGTAAATTCTTCACCATCTCTCGCAGGTTTGTTAAAACGTGTATCTTCTGTTAATCCATCCTTACCGGCATTTAATACTTGTTTTGTAATATCAATTTTTAAATATCTTGATTTCGCCAGGTCAAGTCTGAATCCATTTTCTGTAAAAGTCGTATCTGTAAGTTCCTGCCCCGTTTTCACATCAAAAGGATATGCCATACAATTACCGTTTCTTACTGAAAACTTAAAGAATATCTTGTAATCGTCTTCAAAAGTCACCAACTTGCTTGTTTTTATCTTCCATAAATCTCCGAATGTTTCGGTTAATACAGAATAATCCAGCGATACTTCATAGTCTCCTTCTTCGCACAACTGAACTTCTGTATTAGCTCCAACCTCTATTCCACTTAAATAATCAGTATAAATCTGAGGTTCTTCTGATTTGTTTTCGTAGTTGGTATATTTGATTATTAATGCACCTTTTCCGAAATTTGTTTCTTTTATGCCAAAATATTCATCATATGCTTTTTCATCATCGTTGATTTTTAGTTTATCATCGCCGTTAAGTTTATTTATATCCTGATTCAATATGAATGAAAGTTTTACTGTATCTCCGACATTTTTCAAGAAAATCGGATTTTCTGTATCTCCATTTTCGACTCTTGTATATCCACTGACTATGAAATTACCTATTTTCCATCCATAATGATTATCGTCTTTTTTTATGTCCGATGGTTCAGTAAAGCCGTCATCATCACCACAATTTTTAGAGCCGCTGAATTGATATTCTTCAGCAGAAACCTTTTCTTGGGTAATATCGTTTATGGCAAAGGTATTCAACGAAAATCCAAAAAATAATAAAATCAATGTAGTTGCTGCAAAGGTTGAAAATAGTTTTTTCTTTAATTTTAGCATAAATCATTTCCTTTCAAATTTATAGTACGTTTCAAAAACTCTCTTGATTTTCATTTTATATTTTATCACATTCTTCAGGGGTGAACTTCTTTTATGCCGTTGTTAATTGGGAGCAGGAACCGGCTTTCTGCCGACTGCCTGCTCCCTTGAGCATCCGAATTTCCGAATTTTTTCTGAGGGAGAGAGCAAGAAACAAGGGCGTGGTTGTTATGGCGGTACGCACTTTTGAAACGATTTCTATTCCGCCACCAACCGAAAGCTATTACTCCTGAGATTATGCTTGTGCCTTCTTTCTGCTTATGCCTCTGAGTTTTCTTCAAAATTCCATACTTTTTATACCATAAATTACTCCACGTTATTACCGCCCACAATTCACACAGTGTCATAACTGACTCAATTGCTTCCGGCTGGTCAGCAGGTAAATAAACTTCTACTGCACCACATTTTTGCACTCTTTGAATTTCACTGCCGAATTATACAATTTATTTAATCAAAGAAGGTCGAATGCATCTATCATAAGTCTAATAAGAACTTTAGCCGTATCTTTATCTACTTGTATGGACTGACTTATTTTATCCTTCATTTCTCTTGTAGAACTGCCATATGTATCAATTTGAAAATACTTCTCCCCATCGCTGGTGAATGTAGTATAAGTTGCTCTAACTTTACTGTGTACACTGTTTCTATCTTTATAACCCTTCTTTATGTTATCTTTGGTTATCAGAGCCATAACTAATCTCCTTTTATTTCATTTAGCAATTGATTCAGTCTGCTTTCATTTATTTCGCATTCCCAAACAACAAGTACTTTCCAACCTTTTGCTTTCATTTCCTCGTAATATTTCAAATCACGATTTCGGTTATTAATAAGTTTGTCTGTCCAATAATCAGTATTAGATTTTGGTAAAACAAAATTCTTGCAGTCATGCATATGCCAGAAACAGCCATTGATATATATTACCGTTTTATATTTAGGCAGGATAATATCAGGCTTCCCAGGATATCGCTTGTCGTTTTTTCTGAACCTCAAGCCATTGCGATGAAGGAAACTTCTGACTATTATTTCAGGTTTAGTATCTTTGCTCCGAATATGTGACATATTCATACTGCGAACTTCTTTGCTATGATTATCAGCCATTGTTCTCACCTTCTAAATATGATGCGAGATGTTCAGCTATGGCTTTTGCAAGCATAGGCGGTACTGCGTTGCCAACTTGCTGATACTGAGAATCTTTCGTTCCGCAAAAAACGAATGAATCAGGAAACGTTTGCAAACGTGCTGCTTCCCGCACACTAACCGCTCGATTGATTGTAGGGTGAATCCACATTGATTTTCTAACATTTAGCACCGTACCTGATGGTTTATCATATCTTAGCCGCTGATAGACCGTATTTTGTGTGCGACTGACATCGGTGTATGTGTTTTCTTTCAATGAATCATCAAGGGAGTGAAAGTTTTCACCTTGAGCAAGAGCATTAAAACGCTCTTGTGCAGTTTTTCTTGTTTTAGTAATTAGATGATTATAAAGTGTAGTACTGTCTCTAAGAATATTAGTAAGCGGAGTAGGAGTAAAGTCGTTTTGCAGAAAAACACCATTTACATCTAAAGCATCGTAAGTTGTAGGCGTGTTCTCAATATCTTTTATAGCATCTTTCACTGTTCTGTAATTATTTTCTGTAAATGTTCCTATTGGCATTTCTATACTTTTGGCTATTTTTTTCTTTATACCGATTAATACAAAACGATTTCTTTTCTGCGGTGCGCCAAATTCAACGGCATTCAATACACCCTTGTTAAATGTGTACTTAGTACCGAGCATTTTTGTAATATAATCCAACACAGAATATGACTGTAAAATAGCAGCTATACCATTTTCATGTATATAAGCATCGATTTGAAGTTCATTATCATATATCTCTTTAGCTCGTGTCAAGCATCGCTGGATCATTATTGCTTTTTCAATCTGATTAATAACTTGGTCAGCTTCAATTATTTCTGCAAAAAAGTCACGAATTGCATTCGCTGCACGGTCAAAGCATTCATATTCACCGTTATTATTATCATTGAGGATTTTTTCGGCAAGTTTGATAAACTTTTTTTTATAACGATATAAGGTTTCCTTGCATTTTTTTAAATTGTTTCTTTGACGATATGCAATATTAAGTAATTTGTAATCTTTTTCGGACCACAATCTTGCTTCCACAATATCTCTGTTTTGAATATCTTTTGCAATTTCATCAGAATAATACCTTGCATCGAGAAGCGGTATTTCAGATGGAACTGTTTCAATTTGAAATTCTTTAATAATCTCTGCTTCATCTAATCTCAAATAAAACCTGTGTACATCTGATTTAAGCATTTCAACATTTTCCATAACAAATGCTTTGGGATTTAATTCCATAACTGCTCTTACATACTGTTTTACAAGCATATTATTCTGACTGATTACATGATTCTTTTGCCTATTTGCCATTGAAAAACCTTGACAAGGCGGTCCTCCTATTACAACATCAATTTTTCCGAGTTTCTTTTTAAGCTTTTGATAATCTGCTGAACACACATCGGAATATACTTCTGTTCCTTCGTGGTTCTTCTTATATGTTTTCTGTGCATTCGGATTTATCTCAAATGCGGCAGCAATTTCATATTTGCCTGTTTGCTTAAAACCAAGACTAAGTCCTCCGGCACCGGCAAACAAATCAATTACTTTGTGCATTTCACTAATTCTCCTATTCTGATGACATATTATATAGAATCATTTTGAAAACGCTCTTTCAGCAGCGTCCAGCAATCTTCTTTTTTACACCATTGAGTTACATTTACGCCCTTAGCGTTATTTGTATTCGGATTCATAAAATGATTCCACACCTTATAGCAAATATCCTCTAAAAGTTTAGCCACCTCAGGAGCTATGCTCTGATGCTGCCAAATATAATCCAAATCAACTTTATCGTTGTGAAATTCAGATAATAATGCGATAGTATAGTAGTTGATCTGTGCTTTATATCCGCCAAAATTTTGTGCGTCTACGATCTTATCACACTGCTGAAAAAGAATAACCTGTGCAATAAGATTGCAATAGAACTTCTCATCAGGTTCTCCTATTTCACCTGATTGTATCATTTCAGAATATCTTATAAAGTTGGTTTCAAGTCCTTTGCTGACAATATCGGGTTTTCTCAGCCAGCACATTGCACACTTTGCCGCAATGGTTTTGGATATACATTTATTCTTAGGATTCTGCTCTTTGTATTTTCTCTTTGATGCGGCAGTAAGCTGTCGGTTGACTTCGACACTATACTGACCTCTGGCTCTTTCATAGAACCATCGCTGAGAAGGTTTACCCTTTTCAACGGGAATATATATGCGCCTTGATAACTGTTCCAACTTAATATGGAAATCATCATTTGCACTGAAATCAGACATAGTGATCTTGTTCTGACTGTTAGCATACCTCGATATATTGCTAATAACGGTGTCCATTTGCTCATCAGATTTTATAACGGTAAGTTTCATTTGAACATTGACATTTGACAAATCAACCTTATTCTGAAAAGCAGCATAAATAGAAGCTGTTGTCTGACCGCCGTTTACGATCTGCCAACCGACAAGCTCTTTTATTATAATAAAATCATCTGTGCTTTCATTTTCATCTGCAACCACATGCTCAGCGATTGTGGAAATACCATTATTATATGCCATAAACATTGCAGGATCGCTTCTAAGTGTATCTCTGATGCCTTTATTAACCTTTCCTGTTGCTTGCAGGAATGATCTTACATTTTTTTCAATAAGTCTCTGACCTTCATCACGATATATTTCTGCCAAGCAGCCGCCTGAGATATAGCCAACATAACAGTCATAAATATCGCTTTCCTGAGGTATTTTAATCAGTTTAAGGCGATATTTATATTTATTCTTGAAACGGATTACGAGCTTTTCAGCTTCTTTTCTCTGATAGACTGCCTGTACAAGCCTTTCAATATCCCACACGTCATATTTGACAGTCGTTTTGTTTATCACAGCATCTTCTGGCAGATCACTGTTTACAAGTTTATTAGTCAGCAGAACAACATAGAGATTTTCGATTTTATCTTTATTAGTCTTAATAAACTCATAGAGCATATATTCGTTAGATGATTCTTCCATTTCATCAAGAATGCTTGTGCTTGAACAGCAAAGCTTATAAAACTTTGAAGCCTGCTTACATATCCTGGCGGTTTCTGACTTGTTCAGTTTTTCTATTTTTCCGTTCTTTTCATAACAGCTTACTATGAGTGTTAGACTTTGAAAATATTTGCTGTAAGCATATGCATTAACTTTGAATTTTTCGGATTCTTTCATGCAGTAACTTACTTCTGCATCAGCGGTTTTTGATTCTCCGAAATCACAAAGACAAGAGAGAAACACACTTGTAAATGCACTCTCAGTAAGCTCGGAATTCTCGGAAGCATACTCTTTTACTTCTTCAATCAGCTCTCGGTTAAAATCGTCTAATTCACGGTTTTCCAATTAGTATGCCCCCTTTCATAGTATTTACAACATCATCCCACTCTGTAACGAAATCTGTACAAGCGTTTAAATCGAGCGAATATGTAACCTCGGATATACCGTTATCCAGGTTATCAGGCACAATATTAGGAAAGTTATATTCAACCTTATAAGTTTGGTGGGATCTTAAATGAAAGCCCAAGGTATATCTTTCCTCACATGAAGGAATATAGCCGTATTGAAACAGCTTCTCCAAGAAAAGAGATTTATGCGATTCTGATAATCCACTTTGTATGTTCTCAATAATATCAGGGAGTGTTTCACCATCAACACGGCTTTTTCTCACCATATTTACATACAGATACAGCGAGTTTTCCACATCTTTGGGATTGAGCTGATGCTCACTGCTGATCTTTATCTTTTCTGTTGATTTAGAAGCTGCGGTCTTTACTTCAACAGCAGAGCCGTTAACATAAAAATCGTGAGTTTCCTTATCAGCTCCGCTCCAATAGGATACGGCTTCATTACCAAAGTTATAAATCAACTTTTTGAGAACAAGAAGTTCCCCATAAAGACCTTCCTGCATTTGCTCGGACATTATTACATCAGAATTCAATGCGAAGAATTTTTTCCATTTGCTTAAAGTGTCTGATAAGCAGCTGAACATTTTCTTTTGAGTACTTATCTTTTCAAGCTGGTCAGTAATATCGTTAGCGATTATTTCAAAAATGCCGCCGTCATAATCTTTTGACTGTGAAATAATAATATATTCACTTTCGCTGTTAGGATTCTGATATTCAGTAATACGATCATAAGAGAATTCTATTCCGTGCCACTTTGGAAAACGATTTAAAGGATCTTTTTTACAGTCCTTAGGAAGCATTACAGCAATTATTCTCTGCACATCCTTTGCAGCAACAATATATACAATGCGTATTCTATTTTTCAGGAGGATACTTCTGTTCAATACTGAAAAGTTTGAATTTTCAGGCTTTTTTAAATCCGCAATGATTTCCTGATATATTTTAATTGCATTACTCAAAATTCATCACCATTTTCAATTGCAATCGGATTAAATCGATATGTAACATCATTTCCTTTTCCTTCGTTATCAGGAAATACTGCTATAAAACCGAAAGGCGTATTATAAGTCTGACCTTCTATTTTTAGTCCTGCAATTTCTTCTGCATCAAGAGGACAAAGAATCAACAATCCTCGATCTCTAGATCTAAGCTGCTCCCTAATTCTATCATCGCTCTCGCCATTTGCTTTCATTTTGTCTTTTTCTTTTATTTGATCCTGTGAAAAATCAACATATTCTTCATCTTTGGATTTGAGGGATTTAATGGAGCAAACAGAAGAATCACAAGCATATTGACCTTCGCTTCTTTTTAATCCCTGACCAATATTATAATTGCCTATAGTCAGAGACGGATCAGTGCGTCCTGTATTTTTCAAGCATACCGTCCAGGTAATAAGCCCCCCCTGCTTAATCTGGTCTCTGATATATTCAGCCATATATAGAGAATTAACCTTGTTTGCCTTTTCAGATGTGCGATATTCTGAGAGAAAATCAGCAACCAAACTGCCGTCAACATCATCCCAAAAGATATGGTCTGTACCTGATTTTATTCCAAGTTTCTCCCAATGATCGGCACTTTCCTTGCCAAGCTTGGAAATAAAACTTTCTACAGCTTCAAAATTACGGTTATATGTACTTGCGTTAATATCAATGGATCTTGTTTGACTGACCGTATTATTAAATGTCAAAGTACGTTCCTGACCAGTTTTTATTTTGTTTCTCGAAGAAATAAGCATTTCAGGATGTGACGCAATTCTTAGTCCAAAGTCATTCGGTGTACGATTATATTCATTCATATAGTGAATCTGACTGCGCAAGTTCTCTGTCGCAAAAGAAACCACCATAAACCATCTGAATAATTCATCGGAAACAAAAAGCCTGCAAAGGTCAGTATATTTTGGTCTGAATCCGAACCATCTGCCCATCTGCATTAAAGTATCATACATCATTGAAGAACGCATAAAGAAACTTACAGTAAGCCCTTCAAGAGTTAGTCCTCGGGACAGCTTATCTCCGCCAATTGCAATAACATTCAACTGGCGACCTTCATCTTTAAATTCTTTATAGCAAAGAACATCGTCACTTTTACCGTTAATCTCAAATACCCTGATTTGGTGATTGCCGATCAGTCGTTTAATTTCTGTTTCTATATCAGTCCAGTTTGAGCAGTCTACACCTTCCATATATACCGAAAAATCCTGTTGCATTATCTTTGTTGTAGGAACAAAATCTATATCCCATAAATCATGCATGATATCAAATATCTCAGTATCTCCGCCGTTAATATAGGACTGCACTTCACCAAAATAATCCTCAACCATTGATTTAAGAGCAGACTGTACATCATTCAACCTGTTAACATGAATCAGCATAGAGTTAGGTTCTAAAACCTGTCCTCTAACGTTTCTCGCAGCAGTAATAATAATAAAGCATAGGATTGCTTTCTTCAATTCGTTAGGAAGAGGTGAAATGATCTGCTTAGTTTTTGAGTCAATGAAATTATCAAGTTCAGTAGTTATTCTTCTCCGAAGCGGCATTGTTTCACTGTTTTCATCTTCTCCAAAGAATTCCATTGCTCCAACGTAACCAACCGGCTTAGGAAGGCAAACAATGAAATCTTTGGGAAATAAATCGTTTCCTAATTCAGAATCACTTGCCTGCGGCGGAATAAAAATATTAGCATACGGTGTAGCTGTATAACCAACATAAGAACAGCAAGAGAATAAATTCAGTATTCTTCTTATTTGTCCGTTTATTTTTGACACTTCCGAGTCATCACTGATTTCTCCGCTTCGATCTGTTTTATATTTAGTGTTTACAGAAGCCTGATCTGCCTCATCATCTATAACAAGTAAAGAATACTCACAGGGAAACAAACTTGTACCGTCAGGATTTTGAATTGCAGCGTGATTCTTTGATAAGTTGTCATATACATACTGTAATACCTTGCTTTGTTTCTTTACAATAAAAATTTTGGGCTGGTCATACTGTCTGCTTACTCCTGCTCTGCTTTTAGTAAAATCGCCCTTTTCGTCTCTTGAAGTAAGAGCTTCGATAGATTTGTCCATTTTGAAATTAAGAGTACCTACTCCGATAACAGAAGGTACAAGACCTGCTTTTTGCCTGAGATACTCTATACTGGTTTCAAATCCAAGAACTTCTTCGTCAATACGCATCTGCGTCTGGCTTCTTAGGTTATTGTGCATACCGGCAAGAACAATTATTATCTTATAGCCCGCATCTACGGCTTTGTTTATAAGACCTATGTAATTAGCCGTTTTACCGGACTGTACATATCCGAATACTGCACCATATGATTTTTCAGGGACACCTGAGTTCGGATTTGAAATGCAATTCATTACGAAGTCAGTTGGTTCATTAATGCTTTTTTCAATGGTTTTCTGACTCCACTTTTTTGTCCCTGAAAGATATGCTTTATATCTATTCCAATACGTTCCTTTAAACTCGGCTGTCTGTCTCAACTTATTCCACCATTCTCTATCCTTTCAATCATCAGAACTGAGCATTGATGCAATATCATTGCTTGAAAAACTGACTTCTTTGTAAAGATATTCTCTAAGATCATCGGCGTCAGATACAAGTGATCCCATCATTTTAACTATCTTATTAATAGCGTCTATTGTATCCATACCTTTTTCTTTTTCACCAAGACAAAGGGTAAAGGCAGCTTCATAGGTTCTAAAATCATTTTGATTCATTATGAGCCTCCGTATATATGTTATCAAAATCGTCTATCAAAACAATATAGCCTGGCAATTGCAAGAATAATTCTCTTATTTCTTCTTTGGAACTGCCATTACTAACAAGTGTGGATATAAGCTGTTTGGCTTGATAAACGAGTTCGTTATATTCATTATCAGATAAATTACCATTATTGTTGTGAGATATATCATTTACGCCTGAAAGTTCCATAGGAGAACACTTTTCAACCAGGTTCAAATATCCTTTTAAAATCTTTTTCTGTTCAGGACTAAGAGATATCTTTAGTTTGTTCAAAAGCGTATGTTTCTTGTTCAAAACAAAAGAATATGATCCTCTTGAATCTTTTCGCTGCTCCCAAACATAGCTAAGCTGCTGAGCATTGGAATTGTCTTTGCGATCTGAATATGTACCTCTTGAATTATACACCTTGACAGATTGCTTAGTAACTTTCTCAGCAGTAAGACAAATAATATCATTGGCGTAAGCCGGTGGAACAGCCTTGGATTTTTTTATATCAATCTGCCAGTCAAAATCACTGTCTGAATATATATCAAGCTGAATTCTTGCCAAGTTAAAAGACATTTCCTTCTTAAATAACCCAAACCAAGTGCCGTAAATTATAAGTCTTTGATTTCTGTAAACATAAAAACCCTGATGATGCAGCCAACCCTTATATCCTCCTGCTTTCTTTACTTCATCATCATTTGAAAATTTAGTTTTATGGGGCAAAACATAAGGTCTAATAATAACCTTATGCCCGTTTTCAATTACTTCTTCAGGTTCTAATTCCTGTCGTGCATTATTTTCAGGAATAAAAGGATTCCAGGGAACAAGAGGAATACCATTAACAAGAATAGATATTTTATTGGATTCCATAAATCTATGAAATACTAAGGACAAATGGCTTTTAACATTATCTATCATCTTATAGAATTTTTTCTTTTCAGGTGCTGAAACAGATGATATTACTTTATCAATATTAGATATACATATTACCGTTCCACTATCATATTCTGAAAACCGACTGGATAAATCCCTGATAAAATCTGTTGACTGTTCTTCTATAAGTATCTGCCACTTATCTGTACTCCGCACATAATCTAAATCCCAGCTGGCATTATTAATACTGCCGCTGTTTTTCGTAATCACTGTTAATTTCTTTCCGAGAGAAAAAGAAGCTGTTTTCATACCCATGCCAAATCTTCCGAGATCATGAATGCTGCGTGCGTTTAACGGATCAGAAGAACCTATTGACATAGATTTCAATAAATCTTGATTGGACATCCCTTCTCCATTATCTGTTATAATAATTCTCTGATTCGTCCAATCAAACTCAATTTTAATGACATTTGCATTGGCTGAAAGACTATTGTCAACAATATCTGCAACCGCTGTTTCTGGAGTATAGCCAACAGACCTTAATGATGAAAGCAGTATATTTGCACTTGGAATAGAAGTAACCTGTTCATACATTATGACACCCCACATTCCTATAATATGTTTATTAAATATTATACCACATTTTACTGCTCATTTCAAGATAATTTTGGTAATTTCGACACTCTTTTTGTTTTACGAAAAAAATAATTTGCAAGCTCCACCATCCGTTTCTGCGTACTTAAACCTGTTTTCTCCCGAATTCCCGAATTTTTTCAGAAAGAGAGTTCAGATTTTTTGCTCATCAATATCATTCATGTAACACCATTTTCGTGTTGAACCCACCAACTTTTTTTCAAAAAAAGAAACCCGATACATCGCTAAATTGCGATATATCAGGCTTTTCATACTCTTTACGATTACGCATATTCAATTGGTGGAGGCGATGCGTGCAGTGGTATAATCAATTATTCGCAACCTTTAATAATGGGAAAAGCCCATAGAATCGAGCTTTGTGGCACATTTTCACTTAATCAGTTTAACTGGGTTACGGTCAAAAAAATCAGTGAGGTTTTTTTTCACTGCTTTTATACTATTTATAATATGAATTTCTGAAAATAAAAATCACAGCCTTTTCAGACTGTGATTTTATCATTTTATTTACTGCTCTTTAGAGGAATATTCTTCATATGTTTCTTTATCAATATCCGCAACTGCAAGAGCTTCTTCCAAAGTATTTCCCTTTTCAAGAAGTTTTTTTACCACTTTTACAGCTTTTATTATTTCACCTTCAAGCAATCCTTCGGCTTTTCCTTTTTTTATTCCATCATCATAAATTCCCTGACTTAAATTGCACATATCATCAACCTCCCTGGAATAACTTCTGAGCTTTATGTTATAATCATTTTCCAGAATATCCAATGCTCTGTTACTCTCTCCCTTTTCAGTGTACATATTCAAAAGAATATCAAGCATTCTGATTAATCCGCTGTAATTCTCATCTTTTGAACCAAGATTAATCATTATCAACGACATCAAATCATATTTCTGCGGAATATCAGGCACCTTTCCAACCAAATTCTCAGGCTTGAATCTGTATTCCGTTATTGTATTTGCAAAACATTTCGGTGCAT
Source organism: Oscillospiraceae bacterium (assembly GCA_051881875.1). Lineage (GTDB taxonomy): Bacteria > Bacillota > Clostridia > Oscillospirales > Ruminococcaceae > UBA5884. Next base: position 6,308 of record JBJEQS010000281.1, on the reverse strand, counting down.
GAGTACATATCCATATGGAATATACTTTTTTCAGCTTATCAAAATCTGAATTTTTAAATTCCACATTGTATTGTGAAGAAATCAGCCTGCTCAGGTAGTATACTCCTCTTTTTTCAAGAGTATATCCCGGATGGTAACTGTTCTGTGACTCAAGATTTATTATGAGCTTTGCTTCTTCATTCGTAGGAAGCATGACTTTGAACTTAATATCAAAGCTTCTTACTCCTTCATTTTCAGAAACAGTTTCTGTACCTGCAGCATCTATCTTAGGAGCAAATTCATCATCAACCAATACTGTACCTATTTCAGGCTTTCCATTTATACAGGTGATTATTTCTTCAATTGAACAATCTTTAAATTCTCTTACTGTGTATTTTAAAATATTCGCAAGAATTTCTTTATATGACAAAAGTTTCTTTGCTGCTGCATCATATGATTTTTTCTTTTCATTTATATCCAACTGTATCACCTGCTTTCATTTTCCTACTTTTGATTATATCATATACTTCCCTGTTTTTCAAGATTTTTATTTAAAGCTTTTAAAACTTTTATAAAAAAGGGGCTGTTAAAAAACCCCTTTCAATAATTTTATGAGTTTTCTTTTTCTTGTTTAATCTTTGCCTTAATTGCATCTTTTAGTACATCTTCTTGTTGTGGCGACAAATTATTTTTTTTCGATTTAGTATGATCTTCAGCATTTGCAAGCCTTTCTTCTTCATATTTAATCTTATCACAGGCTTTTATAAAATCAGCTTGTTGAACAATAAATCTGTTATGCATTGCAACAGATACACAGGCATTTATAACTGCTTTGCGAATTTCTCTACCACAAAATTCATATTTCTCTGCTAACTCATTTGTATCTACATCATCAAATAATGGTATATTTATTCCATTACCACGAATGTGAACATCCCAAATTTTCTTTCGGCATTCATTATCAGGTTTTATAAACTCAACACTAATAAGTCTTGTTAAAAATGCTTGGTCATAGTTTACCACAAGATTAGTAGCAAATATGACAATGCCTTTAAATTCCTCAAGGCAAATAAGTAATTGACTTCGCATTGAATTGATAGCTTGTTCTGAACCCTGTTGAACATTAGTTAATCGTTTTGAAAGTAAGGAATCTGCTTCATCAATAAATAGGACGGCATCTTCCTTTTGAGCAGCTAAGAATATTGCCTTTACCATTTTAGGACCTTCACCATGAAATTTACTTTCAATATCAGCGTAGCTTACTTTTAATATTTTCTTTCCTAATTTATCGGCAATAGCTTCTGCAGCCATAGTTTTTCCTGTTCCACTGGGACCGTAAAAACTTAAAGCTGAAGATGGATTAGGCTGAATAACAGATAATCCCCAATTTTTAAACACCGTATCTTCGCATTCTACAATTGCAAGAGATTCTTCAATTTTTTCAAGTACAATAGGTGGAAGAATTACTCGATCAAATGTGTAGGAAGGATTAGTAGGTTTATACATCTCAGCACGCTTTTCATAATCAAATTCCTGATCAGTGTCATTCGTATTTATTGAACAGGAATTATCTAATTTTTTTGTATTAATAATATCTTTTTCAGGTTGGAAGCCTGTTTGAATTTTAACAACACCATTGAGTTCTGTACCAACTTTACTTTTAAACATTAATCTGATTTCTTCTGTAAAGTTTCGCTTCATAGATAAAACATCACCGTCGAACTTATCATCAATAACGCAGTAATAAGCAAGTGGACTACTCTTTAACATAAGGTTATTACAAGCCTGAATATCGAAAAAAGAAACGTCTTTATGAAAATGTTTTTGTGCTAAAAATGATATTGTTGATCTATCAATATGTTTTGAATCAAGTAATTCTGTATTAAAGTATAAATATAACTTCATAGAAACATCCCTTATTTTGTTTTTTCCTTAACAAACAGTATACCATCATTTGCATTTAGTACAGTCATAATGTTTTCAGCTATATTATTTCTGCGAAGAAAATCCGACTGTACTACTCTTTCGTTAGCAGCATCGTACTCTGCAATCATATATTCATCTTTTAATATGCTCATGTTTCTAATCTGTTCACTTGGCTGCTGATTTTTTAATAAACTTTCAACCTTTGCAATAACAATTTCAGAATCATTCTTTTTTCTGTACCCCTTAAGAAATGAAATATCAATTATTCTGTCAATCTGATATGCATCTAAATTCTGATAGATGTTATTCATATCATTAGCAATACGCTTTATAAGTGGTGCAAACATTTGAATCACCCCATAAACTGCTCCTGCAGCATTAACCACAGCTTTGGGATCTATTCTTCTGTTTTCATTTGAATTATTCATATCACCATTCATTTTTAGTTACCTCCATTAATCAATGATAAACATACCATCATTACGTGAAAGGGCGATTTCAATATTTCTATCCATACCCTTTTCCTGATTTACAAAATCTGCTTGAACAACTTCGTCAGCATCTTCATCATATTCAGCAATAATAGTTTCGTCCTCAATGTTTTCCAGATCATCAAAAGACATTGTTCTTTTTTCTTTATCAGGAATATTCTTTATAAGATCTCCCATATTAGCCATAACAATCTTGCTTTGCTTTTTCTTTTTATATTTTTTTAATAAAGAAACCGTAACCCTATAAGCCAGATATGCTAATCCAGCAATAGCTAAACCAATCAATACACTTGCAATAATCATTTCTTTTCCTCCTACAATTACACATAATTGTAATATTCATTTCCTACTTGGATTTCACAAGAGACCTCATTAGCCTCAACTTCATACCGATCGCCATTTTCAATTGATTCAAATGTAACATGATTTGCACTTTTTGCTATGCATCTAATTGCATCATCCATTTGTCCACTTTCTTGAAACTGTCGAACTTGATTCCTATCTAAATAAGTACAAATCAATGCAGTAATTGCTGCTGTAACAGCTCCTCCTATTGCTCCGCCAATTAATGCTGGAACTGCTATTTCTGCAATAATTTCTCCTATTCCAAATAATATGGGCAACAAACAATCACCACCTATTCAACGATAATCATTCCATTATTTTTTTCAAGCATATTAGCTAAACTTGAATCAATTTCTTCAAAAAGCACAGAACGACATACAACAGGCTTTCCTGTTTTTTCATTATAAATTACCTGAACAATTAAATTACCTGAGTTATCAACAATATTCTTTGGCAACTTAAATTGTTCAATATTTTTTTCGTTAGGATAAAGTATTACATTACTGTATTTCTTATCAGCATTCTTAACTTTAAACCATGCTGCCAAGTCTTTGCCGCATACTTTATCAACAACAAGTTGTTCATCTGTTACCTCAGTAAACATATCAGTTAAATTTGTTGGTTCTGAACCGTATTTTTTATAGCAATAGTACCCAACTATACCTGCAATAATAACGGCACCACCAATAATACAAACCGTGCTTGTATCCATAAATTTTCCTCCTTATCTTTTCTTAAACTTTTTTAATGAATCCACAGTAAGCTTTTCGTTAAAAATACCAATGTTGTCATCAGTATTTGAACAAGTTGCTTTTACAATTCCTAAAACAACCCCAATAACAACTGCTATAACAGTTAATATAATAATTCCCTTCAATTTTCATCAACTCCTCTTTCATATACTACTGTGAATTTTTATTCAATATTAGCAAACAACATTTTTAGTACATTACAATTTTGATGATTTAATTCACAATATTCTTTATATGTCATCTTAGTTTTAAAAAACTTTTCATAACATTCATCTACTCGACATAACAATGGGCGATTTTCATATATAGAGCATAAATTATCCTTTAAATATTTACATATTCCATTGCCGTTATGTAATTCCGGATAAATGTTGTTTAAATCAAGATGTTGGCAACACAAACCACATTTATCACAATAAAACATTGTCTAATATCTCTTCTCAAACCTACCACAACTAAAATTTGCAGTAGTCTGACTTGTCCTCTGGAAACAGGTTTGTTTTTCAGTCATTTCAATCTGAAAATTACCTCCGAGCATTGGTTTAATTGTTGTACTTCCAACTGCACCATTCCAGTATTTACATAAAGCACATTTTTTATCGGTTTTTCTAAGCGTTATCTTTGCCATACTCTCACCTTGATTTATTGATTATTTTAATGTATTTTTTCTGCATAAAAGTTGAATTTATAGTCATAAATACTATTTTTTCTCATTATACACTATATTTTATCTTATGTCAAGTAATTTTTCAACTTTTATTCTGTTTATATTTTTAAATGCCATCTATACTCTTATATAAGAGGTGATGCTTATGATACTTGATTACAAACAAATCGGTAAAAATCTTGCAAGACGGCGAAAGGAGCTGCGGCTGAAACAGTTCGAAGTCTGCGAACGTGCGGAAATCAATGACAAATATCTTTCATGCATCGAAACTGCCCGTTCAATTCCAAGTTTAGAAGTTTTTCTGAAATTATGTACTGCTCTTGAAACAACTCCTGACCACATTCTTTTAGGTTCTGTCCACCAAACAGATTATTCACAAGATGATGTGGCTCTGCTGGAAAAATTTCAAAATCTTTCCGCAAATAACAAACGTCTTTGTCTTGCATTTATGGATCTGCTTTCTGATAATTTTCAGAATTCCTAATCCATATTTTTATTATAGCTGCAATGCAGGACACACGAGTGTCCGTTCATAAATATTTTACAACTGAGCATAAAAAATCCGCCGTAAAATTATTTTTACAGCGGATTTCTATTACTATATACTATTAATAATATGAAAGCATTTTATTTAATTCTTCCTTTATATCATCAGCAAGACTTTGCGGTGATAATACCTTTACCCATGCTCCCTGTGAGAGCAGATACATTATAATACCTCTGCCGTAATTAACCTCTGCTTCAATAATGCTTGTATTGCCATTTTTCTCAACAATCTTTGCAGTTGGCAGACGGTCAAGTATTGCCTGTAAGGATAATCCGGAAAATTCAAATCTTATTTTAATAGTATCTCCGGGGAACATAAACTGATTTTTTTCACGCAGATTTCCTTCATCAAAATTATATTTCTTCTCAAGCTCAAATTTTTCACGATGTTCTGTTATTGCTGAAATTCTGTCTATTCTGAAATATATCGGCTTATATGACATATCATCTGCCTTATATGCAATCAGATAAAAATAATATTCGCTGAACATAACTGCCACAGGCTTGATTTTATGCTTTACTTCATCACGATTCATTTTATAATATGTGATGCTGATTGTGCGTTTATCTTCAATTGCCTGTACAATTTTCCATACATTATCAATAACCGATTTGCAGTCGGATTTTACTTCGTGATAATGATATATTTCCTTTCTTATAAGATTTTCAAGCGTTTTTCTGTCCTGAATTGTTGTGAATTTTTTCAGTTTTGTAATTATTGTAAGTATTTCTTCCTTACTTAATGAACGGCTGCCTAAAATAATTTTTACAAGAGTAAAAAGCTCCTTGTTTTTCAGAAATTCATCACTGTTCAATATGTATGCTCTTTCTTTGTGAGAATATACAAGTTCAGCATTCTGCATCAGTTCTCTGTGTTCAGCAAGAAAATTCTGAATTTCAGCAATATCACGGCTTATACTTTTTGTTGATACTTTATATTCATTCGCAAGATTCCTGACTGAAACAGCTTCACCACGCAAAGAACGTATAAAAATTTCAAACATACGGTCATTTTTACTGTTTTCCATTATCTGCACCTCTTATCTGTTTTATTGCTGTTATATATTATAACATATATTTCAGACATATGGGGGTCTTTTTGATTTTATTTTATAATAACTTTCTCACCTTTTTCACTAAATTAAAGTCAACGTAGTTATAATTCAAATTAAACATAAATATTCTCATTATATATTTATTTCACAGAAACATTTCAATGTTGGAAATGCCTCTGTAACTAAAAAATCAATTTGTTTCAAGCTCTTCTCCGCTGTTTAAAAGTTTCTTCAGAGAAGTATTATGAGCCTGTTCTTTTCTTATTTTCTCATCTGAAACAAGCCTTACTTTTTGTCTGATTATTCCTGTCGGGAATGACAGAGATTTGCTTTCAAGATGCGTACAGTGTTATAATCACTTATTTGCAACATTTCAAAATGGGAAAATCCCATAGAATAGGGCTTTGCAGCACATTTCTACTTAATCAGTTTAACTTGGTTATGATCATTAATTGGTTTAACTGGGTTATGGTAAAAAAACAAAGCAATGAGTTGAAATGCTCCCCTTTTGTTAGACAATGTGGTATAATATAAATATACCAGAATT
>JBJEQS010000280.1:0-1918 GCA_051881875.1 Oscillospiraceae bacterium | reverse complement strand
ACTATCTCTGCCGTGTACTCTTCAGAGGAATTGAGGACGAAACAAGAACTATCGGCGAAATACTTGAAATGATATGATTAAAACGGAGGAAATCTGAAATGTTTGAAAAGTTAAAAGAATTTATCGTTAATTATGTTGATGTAGACCCCGAAGATATTAAACCCGAATCACGCTTTATTGATGACCTTGGATTCAATTCATACGATTTTATGAGCCTTCTCGGCGACCTTGAAACCGAACTTGATATTGTTGTTGACGAAAGCGAAATTGTCAATCTTCATACAGTCGGAGATGCTTTTGAATATCTTGAAAAGCTGAAAGGTTAAAGGGAATATTATGGATAAGAATAAAATCAAAACTTTACAGGATTTAGTAAGGGAATCGGCGTCCGAATTTGGTGACAAAATTTTCATCAGAGAGAAAAACGGCAAGGAAATTTCCGAAAAATCATTCAGAAATCTTTATGATGATACACGCAGGCTTGCAGGATATATAACTTCAAAGTATGACGGAGTTATTCATACAGCAGTAATAGGCGGTTCAGGATATGCATGGCTTGTAAGCTATTTCGGAACAGTATGCGGTGGAAATGCGTGTGTTCCACTTGATGCACAGCTCCCTTGCAGCGATATATGTGAACTCCTCAACAGAGCTGATGTAAGCGTATTTATGTATGACAAAAGATATGAAGGCATGATTGCCGAAATTCATGAAAAGTGTCCGGAAGTAAAGGAATTTATATCATTTGACAAGGAACTTCCTGAGATACTTTCAGAAAACACTCCCACTGAACTCCCTCCCGTATCTCCCGCCGCTCTTGCATCAATATCATATACCTCCGGAACTACCGGAAAAAGCAAGGGTGTAATGCTCCTTAACAGAAACCTTATCGATAATGCAATGTGTCAGGACAACGAAAGCACTCCCGATGATGTAGTATTGTCAATACTTCCGATACATCATATATACTGCTTTACGTGTGATATACTCTGTTCATTAAGATATGGAAATCAGCTCTGTATAAATGATTCAATGCTCCGAATATCACAGAACCTCAAACTCTTTCAGCCTACAATTATAATGATTGTGCCTATGATTGCAGAAACAATTTACAGACAGATAAAAACTATTTCAGAGGCAAACCCCGAAACACCAAAAAGTGCCATTGCTAAAAAAATATTCGGCGAACGTCTTACAACTATATACAGCGGAGGAGCATATCTCCGCCCCGAACTTCAGAGAGCATATCAGGAAATGGGATATCAGATGGGTCAGGGCTACGGTATGACAGAATGTTCACCCCGTATAACCACCGCTGACCGTTTCGACAAGGACTGTGCCGGAGATGTCGGAATTATCGTGAACGGCTGTCAGGTAAAAATTGAGGACGGCGAAATTATGGTAAAAAGTCCGTCAGTAATGGCAGGATACTATAAAGATGAAATTGAAACCGCAAAGGCAATTACTCCGGACGGCTGGCTCAGAACCGGCGACCTCGGATATATTGACGGCAAAAAGCTTTTCATTACCGGCAGAAAGAAAAATCTTATTATACTTTCAAACGGCGAGAACGTTTCTCCGGAGGAAATAGAAAACAAGTTTGCAGGAACTGATTTCATATCAGAACTCCTTGTATACAGTGAGGACGGAGTAATTACAGCAGAAATATTCCCAAATGAAGAATACTGTAAAAATATGACCGATGAGGAAATTGATAATCTTTTCAAAAACAAGGTTCTTGAGGTCAATAAAACTCTTACTTCCGCAAAAACAGTACACCGTATGCGTATAAGAAACAAGGAATTTGAAAAAACTACTTCAAAGAAGATTATCCGCAGGCAGTCCGAACATGGAAAAATTGTAAAGTAACGTGAGTTCGATAACCAAAAATAAAAGTTTTGGTCAAGCTTTTTCAAAA
>JBJEQS010000279.1:0-33725 GCA_051881875.1 Oscillospiraceae bacterium | reverse complement strand
TAAAACCGGAGGCGGCGACTCGCCGCAAAAAGCTTGACCAAAACTTTTTCTTTTGATTGTCGAACTCACGTTAACATATATATCTGTATTATATCACTATAATTTAATTTTGTCAAAGCAAAAATCGTATGCCTTTTAAAAAGCATACGATTCTTATTTTTATAAGATATTAACCTGTAATATTAGTCGTGTAAATTGTTGTTATTCTTGTTCTGATTGTTCTGCTGATTTCTGTTCTGAGCGTTGTTGTTCTGCTGGTTGTTATTCTGGTTATTATTCTGCTGATTGTTGTTCTGATTATTTCTCATAATCAATCTCCATTCCCCGCACATTCCGTATATGACAATATCCAGAAAAGCAATATCTGTGCGGCTGACTGCTTTTATCCAATCATAAACGGGAGAGGAATTCAAAGAATAAATATTATCCCTCTCACTGAAATTATTATTAACAGATTATCAGCATTTATTCATTACTTTTTTGAATTTGTCTTATTCATAAATTTTTCGGAATTGACGATAAATCTTTTATGTGTGCCTTTTCCGATTACACCGGCATTGTCAGATGCTTCAACGCTGAATACAATTTCTCTGCCATTCACTTCTGTAACTTCTGAAACTGCTGTTATCTCCATGCCAACAGGTGTTGCTGATATATGCTCTATTCCAAGATATGTACCAACAGTTGTTTCGCCGTCACCTAGATAATCAGCAATTGCATTTACTGCTGATTTCTCCATAAGTGCGACCATTGCCGGAGTTGCAAATACATCAAGCGAACCGCTTCCCATAGTCTTTGCAGTATTGGAATTATCAGCTTTTACAGCGGCTGTGCCTTTTAAACCTTTTTCTATCATAAAATTATCCTCCTGTCTGTTATTTCTTTATATCGACAACCAGATTGCTTTCATTTACAGATATTTTTATTTCTGTGATAACTGCCTCTGTATTGTCAATAATTACTTCTGCAATTTTGTCTTCTATTTCGCTTCTGATTATACGTCTTATATCTCTTGCTCCAAATTTCTTGTCATATGATTTTTCGGCAATAAGTTCAAGCACATCACGTTCATATGAAAGCGTAATATTTCTCTCTGCAAGAGGTTCTTTCATTTCATCAAGCATCAGTCCTGCTATATCTGCATAATCTTTCTTTGAAAGATTTCTGAATACTACTATTTCATCAATACGGCTTATGAATTCAGGACGGAGGAATTCTCTTAATCCCTTTATAGCCCTGTCCTTTGATATTTCATCATCAGTTTTATTGAAGCCTACTCCGCCTGTCTTGTTTGCAGAACCGGCATTTGATGTCATAGCTATTATAGTATTTTCAAAGCTTACGCTTCTTCCCTGTGCATCATTTACCTTGCCTTCATCAAGTATCTGGAGCAGTATATTCATAACATCAGGGTGAGCCTTTTCTATTTCATCGAACAGAACTACTGAATATGGCTTGCGGCGTACCTTTTCCGTAAGCTGACCGGCTTCATCGTATCCTACATATCCGGGAGGCGAACCGATAATTCTTGATACCGAATGTTTTTCCATAAATTCAGTCATATCAAGTCTTATAAGTGTATCAGTTCCCTCAAACATTTCATCGGCGAGAACCTTTACAAGTTCAGTCTTTCCTACACCTGTAGGGCCTACAAATATAAATGATGCAGGTCTTCTGCGTTTTGAAAGCTGCACTCTTGTACGCTTGATAGCCTTTGCAACAAGTGAAACAGCTTCTTCCTGACCGACAATTCTCTTTTTGAGAACATTCTCAAGGTCAGCGATTTTTCTGAATTCATTTTCAGCAACCTTGCTTGCAGGGATACCTGTCCATAACTCAATGACTTTTGCAAGGTCATCTTCTGTTACACATACATTTTTCACCTTTTCCTCATATTCAGCAAGCTGTGTCTTTACTCTTATTATATCAGATTTTATTTCAGCAAGTGCCTGAAAATCTATTTCATCATCTTCTTCAAGAGATGTTTCCATAGAATTGAGTGTTTCATATTTCTTTTTAAGTTTATCATATTCAGCAAGTTCCTTGCTTGCTATACTTGCACAGGCACAGCTTTCATCAAGCAAATCTATTGCCTTGTCCGGAAGAAATCTGTCATTGATGTATCTTTCGGAAAGCACTGCACACATTCTGAGCAGATAATCGCTTATCTTTACCCTGTGGTAATCTTCATAATATCTGCGTATTCCCATAAGTATTTCAACTGCATCATCTATAGTAGGTTCATTTACTGTAACAGGCTGAAAACGTCTTTCAAGTGCTGAATCCTTTTCGATATACTTTCTGTATTCTGAGAATGTTGTTGCACCGATAACCTGAACCTCACCCCTTGAAAGTGCAGGTTTAAGAATATTCGCTGCATTCATTGAACCCTCTGAATCGCCTGTACCGACAAGATTATGGACTTCATCAATAAAAAGAATTATATTTCCAGCTGCCTTTACTTCATCAACAAGTCCTTTGATACGGCTTTCAAACTGTCCTCTGAACTGTGTTCCGGCAACAAGTGCTGTAAGGTCGAGCAGATATATTTTCTTATTGCGGAGATTGAACGGAACATCTTCGTTTTCAATTCTCTGTGCAATTCCTTCTGCAACGGCTGTTTTACCGACACCCGGTTCACCTATAAGACATGGATTATTCTTTGTTCTTCTTGAAAGAATCTGTATTACTCTTGAAATTTCCTTATCACGTCCGATAATGTTGTCAAGCTTTCCGTCTTTAGCCTTCTGGCTTAGATTTGTACAGTAATTTTCAAGGAATTTGAATTTCTTTTCTTTTTCCTTTTCTTTCCTTTTTGGTGGCTTCTCACTTTTTTTCCTGTCAAAATCACCGTTCTTTTTCTCTCCTCCAAATGAAACAAACGGATTATTTTCTATCATATTCTGAATAAATGCCGGCATCGTTTCAGAGCCGCCTGTCTGGAATGAATCACCATCTATTATATCAGACATCTGATTTGAGAACTGCTCCATCTCCTCATCGGTTATTCCAAGCTGTTCCATATACTCATTAATCTGAGGCATTTTCAGTTCCTTTGCACATACCATACAGAAACCTTCATTTTTTACCTCATCCTTCTGCATTGAAGTTATAAAAACTACCGCCACTCTCTTATGGCATCTGCTGCATAACATCATAATTCTCTATCTCCTCCACACGAAATATAATTTATCCCATTAAATTAAAATTATAGAATACACTGAAAATCTTTGATTGATTTATCACATCTTCATTAAAGAATACTGCTGAACCATCGGAAAGCAGCAATGCAAATCTTACGAGTATGCATAGTATAAAAACTACTGCAAATGACTCGATAAGACCAATAACCAAACCGCCTGCCTTATCGAATTTTCCCAGTATAAATACTTTGTCATTGCTTATTGCCTTACCCTCAGCAATCTTGAAAATTACCATAAGTGCAAAGAATATGATTATAAACAAAAATGTCTTTACAAACATAACTGCATATTTCCTGATATAGTGTTCTTCTATGTATTCAGCTGTTTCTCTGCTCTCCATATCCTCGGAAAAAAGCTTCAGCAGCGTGAATGCCTCTGTTTTGTTTTCAACCGAAAAACTGCACATATCTTTTACCATTGAAAGAGGTATTTTTCCGTCAAACAAATTTTCCATGCTTTTATTTATACTGTTTACAATATATTCTGTTGCTTCATCAACTGATGATACAGCACCTGAACTTTTACTGTTGATAAATTTATATATATTACTGTCAAAGTTTTCTGCATCACTTTTTTTCATAAATTTTTCTATATCAGCTTCTTTTATATTCAGTCCCATTGTCATATCAGAAATACATTCTTTAATCTCTGACGTAACACTATACTTTGAAACAGCCTCACTGGTCTTTTCAATTATTTCATTTTTCAGCAGATTATCATAAAATGCCGGTCCGAACATATTGCTTGCCGATGAGGCGATAACACATGAAACAACATACCCCACTGTACTTATTATTATAAGTCCGAATCCCCTTTTGGCATTAGCTATAGTTAAAAAAATTATGATTGCAAGTGCAATAATGTCATATATAATCCAAAGCCATTCTGATATTGATGAAACCATAAATAATGTAACACCTCTTTCTTAATTGCTGATAAAATTGATTTTATCTATTTTGCTGTTTCCTATAAGAAATACTGTATTTCCTGATTTAAGGAATGATTTATATACATTGGAAACCGGAGCTTTCGCTGAAATATTACCCTCATAATCATATGCAATAATTTCTCTTTCCGTCATTACATATGCAAAATTTTCCTCGCATGAAATGCATTTCATTTTATCATCAGAAATTTTTTCAATAGGATTTGATTCAGCTCCGGGAACTATTATTACACTTGATTTGCGTCTTTCATCATCATAAAAAATCATTACCAGTTTTTCATCATAACATTCTCCTGCAACAAGAGCGTTTTTATAATTGAATCCGCCGAGATATTTTCCTGATTCATCATAATATCCATACTGATTGTCACCTATTATAATCATTTTATCGGATAATGTTGAATTAAGGCTTATGCACAGCGTATCAAGCAGATTTGTACGCCAGCTTATATCGTTGTTTGCATCTTTGTCATCGTTATTGCCGTCAAGTGAAAATATATCAGCTGTAACAGCCGGTTCTGATGTAACATTTTCCTCCGCCGGAATATTCTCATTGAATGTATCTGCAATTTCATCTGTCACTTCCGCATCATAATCCGCTTCTGTAACCATGTCCGGAACATTATGATAGAATTCTTCCGTTTCGCCGTAAATATATTCTCCGGAATTCAGTTCAGCCGCATCTGCTGTAAGACGATTTTTGCTTTTTGAGCTGTCTGTATCCCTGAAACTGAACCCGTATACAGTAGAAACAAGTCTTCCGCTGTTGGCATCCATTATGCTGACACGACAGCCTGTGCTGTCATTGTTGAAGCACACTTCAATGATTCTGCTGACGCTTCCTCTGAAATATATTGCATTTCCTTTCGGGTCATATATCGTAAGCATACAGGCATATGCATCGGACGTGCTGACAAGTGCAACATATCCTTCATTGCTTATTCTTGCAAATATTATACTGTCATCTATGTTTTTTTCAAATTCTGTTTTTTTATTTGTTTCAACTCTGAATTTTTTTCCGCCGCTTTCATATATAAGCGAACGTCCGTTTTCATATTTAAGTATTACATTTGAATAATCATGGCTTCTTGACTCAATCAGTTCGCCTGACGGTGAATATATTGAAAAGTCTGTATCGCTGAGTATAACAAGATTTTTCTCCATAATTCCGACCTGATAATCAGATGAATCCGAAAGAAGTATCGGAAAATTCTCCTCGGCAAGATTTCCGCTGTTGATTATAATTCCGTCTTCAGTACGCTCATAATCATAGCTGTTTGCCGAATATATACCTATTCTCTGAAGTTCGCTCTGCCATTTATCCTTTGTAAGAATCATTCCGATGATTATGATAATCAGAAATGCCGCTGAACATATTACTATCATTCTGTTTCGCTGATAATTCTGATTTTTACTCATCTTCCTGTTCTTTATCCTTGAACGTCTGCTGTAAATATCGTTCGACATTCTGTCCTCCTGAATCAATAAAACACTTTGTTTAAATAAAGACCATGCGGCTGTGCAGTTTTTCCGGCAAGCCGTCTGTCGCCTGCTTTCATTATGGACTCAAGCTCCCCGGCTTTTATGTATCCTTCATTTATACTGAAAAGTGTGCCGACCATAATCCTAACCATATTATACAGAAATCCATCGCCTTTTACAAGTATTTCAATCGAATTTCCGTTAATTTCAACATCAAAATTGTAAATCGTTCTAACAGTGTTAATTTTATCCGATGCTTCTGAGCAAAAACTTCTGAAATCATGCGTTCCTACGAAATACTGTGCCGCATTTCTCACCAAATCAACATTGAATTTTCTGCGATAGTGATACTGCAAATCAGTTGTAAAGGGATTTTTGCTCTCGCTGTTATGTATTTTATATACATACTCTTTTGCCTTGCATGAAAATCTTGCATGAAAATCCTCCGGAACTTCCTCGCATGAAAGTATTGATATATCATTGGGAAGTATACCGTTCATGCCTCTGACAAATCCAAGGTCATGTATACTGCTGTTTGTCATTACTGAAAAGCAGTATTCATTTGCATGAACTCCGGCATCAGTCCTTGAACAGCCGTTTATCGAAATATTTTCATTCAGTATTTTTGAAGCCGCCTTTTCAACCTCTGCCTGTACAGTGTTTCCGTTATTCTGAATCTGAAACCCATGATAATTCGTTCCTCTGTAAGACATCATAACTTTAAGATTTCTCACTTTTTCTCCTCACTGTCCTGCTTTTTCTTTTCAGCCTTTATCTCATATTCAAGCATTATATCCCTGAGAACTTCATCGGAAGCCTTTTTTGATTTATTCCATTTTACAAGGCTGAAAATTATATACAGCAATGCTCCTGCCGGAAGTATTATACATAATATAGTAAACGCAAATATAAATGCTTTCATTACTGTTTACCTCCGAAATATATATTCGTGACTATAACACCTGCGATAAAAACGATGGTAACGGCGAGGGATATATAATCATTTGCACCTGATTTCAACTGTTTCAGACGTGTTCTTCCCTCTCCGCCCTTGTAGCATCGACATTCCATAGCAACTGCAAGCTCCTCTGCACGTCTGAATGCTGATACAAAAAGCGGTATGAATATCGGAAGCAATGCCTTTGCCCTGTCCATAAGCTTTCCGGTTTCCCAGTCCGCCCCTCTTGATTTCTGAGCCGACATTATCCTGTCAGTTTCATCAATAAGAGTCGGAATAAATCTCAGTGCTATTGTCATCATCATTGCAAGCTCATGTACCGGAACTTTTATCTTTTTCAATGGTGACATAAGCCTTTCAAGAGCATCTGTCAGTGCTATCGGCGATGTTGTATAGGTAAGCAGTGATGAGCCTGCGATAAGCAGAACTATTCGCAGTATCATAAATATCGCTGATTCAACAGCTTCATATGTCACTGTAATAAAGCCTATTTCCAGAAGCGGTTCTCCGTCTATGAAAAATACATTCATTACTGCTGTTACAACAAGCACAGGAAGAATATGCTTCAGATTCTTCCATATCATAATCATGCTGATTTTTGAAACCATATATGCAATAATTACATATACAGCACCTATTGCCATTCCTGTATATGAGGAGGCTGAAAAAATCATTATTATATACAATGCAGTAAGAATTATTTTAAATCTGGAGTCAAGCCTGTGTATAATACTGTCACCCGGAAAATATTGTCCGATTGTAATATCCTTCAGCACAGGTTGTCCTCCTTTCTGCTTTTTACATAGTCCAGTATAAGCTTTTTCGCCGATTTTACCGTATAGGCTTCACCGCCGAATTCAAAGCCACGTCTTGTGAGTTCTCTGAAAACGCTTGTAATCTGCGGTACTGCAAGTCCGATTTCAGAAAGCTCATCTGCCCTTGAAAATACCTTTTCGGTATCATCATAGCAAAAAAGCTTTGAATTGTTCATAACAAGAAGCTTGGAGGTATATTCAGCTATATCCTCCATGCTGTGCGATACGATAAGCACTGTACTGCCTGTACTTTTCTGATAGTCCTGTATGCGTCTGAAAATATCATTTCTGCCCTTCGGGTCAAGACCTGCCGCCGGCTCATCAAGTATAAGCACTGACGGATTCATTGCCATAACTCCTGCTATTGCAACTCGTCTTTTCTGTCCGCCCGATAATTCAAACGGCGATTTTTCAAGCATATTCACAGATAATCCAACCATCTCCGCAGCTTCGCAGACACGCTTTTTTATCTCGGCTTCATCAAGTCCCATGTTCTTAGGGCCGAATGAAATATCCTTGTATATCGTATCCTCAAAAATCTGATATTCGGGATACTGGAAAACCATTCCGACCTTAAATCTTGTCTGTCGGGTAATTTCCTTGCTCTCCCATATATCAGTTCCGTCTATATAAATTTTTCCGCCTGTCGGCTTTAAAAGACCATTGAAATGCTGTATAAGAGTGGATTTGCCTGAACCTGTATGTCCGATTATTCCGACTGTTTCACCCTGTTCAATCTCAATGCTTACATTGTCAACAGCAGTTTTTTCAAACGGCGTATTCGGACTATAGGTATATGTCAGATTTTCTGTCCTGACAGCTGTCATACTACAAATCTCCTTTTCCTACATACTTTTCAGCATTTTTTCAAGTGCCTCTATACATTCATCTTCGGATATTATATGCTTATCAAGGTTAAATCCGCATTTATTAAGCTCATACACAAGCTCTGTAACCTGCGGAACATCAAGTCCTGCCGATTTGACACGCTCAACCTCTGAAAATATATTCTTCGGAATATCGTCCATTATAACTTTGCCGTTATCCATGACGATAATCCTGTCTGCCTTTGATGCTTCGTCCATATAGTGTGTGATAAGCACTGCTGTTATGCCGTAATCCCTGTTAAGACGCTGGATTATATCCAGCACTTCTTTTCTGCCCTGCGGGTCAAGCATGGCTGTCGGCTCATCAAGGATTATACATTCAGGTCGCATTGCTATAATTCCTGCAATTGCAATACGCTGTTTCTGTCCTCCCGAAAGCTGATTTGGTGAATGAAGTCTGTATTCATACATACTTACAGCTTTAAGAGCGTCATCAACACGTTTTCTGATTTCAGACGGTTCAACTCCGAGGTTTTCAAGTGCAAATGCAACATCTTCCTCAACAACAGATGATACTATCTGATTGTCGGGATTCTGAAAGACCATTCCTGCAAACTGCCGTATGGCAAACAGATTGTCTTCATCAGCTGTATCCATGCCGTTTACTGTGACAGTTCCCCTGTCAGCAACGAGTATTGCATTGAAATGCTTTGCAATTGTGGATTTTCCTGAGCCGTTTCTGCCGAGAATTGCTGTAAACTGCCCCTTATGAATATTCATGGTAACTCCGTTTACAGCAAATGCGGCATTTTTATCATCTGTGCTGCTGTACGAAAAATATACATCTTCGGCTTTTATTATATCATCAAACATACATCAATATCCTTTTCAGCTCTGCCATATGGCTGTTGAACCGCATGGAAGCGGCTTTCTGCCTGATGAAACAGGAAGACCTATTTCATCAGCGGTTACATCTCCGCCGAATTTTTCCGAAATAATATCATCGAGTATATATGCCATTACAGACGGCGAAAGTCCTGCTGTATAGCTGTTTAAAAGGAAGAAAAGCGGATTATCGCTAAGTACCTCGGAACAAAGCTTCACAAGGTCATATATGCTGTCCTCAAGCTTCCATACCTCTCCGCCTGTCCCCCTGCCGTATGACGGCGGGTCCATTACTATTGCATCATATTTCCTGCCTCGGCGGATTTCCCTTGCAACGAATTTCTCACAGTCGTCAACTATCCAGCGTACCGGCTTTTCAGTAAGTCCGGAAAGCTCTGCATTTTCTCTTGCCCATGTAACCATGCCCTTTGATGCGTCAACATGACATACGCTTGCACCCGCTTCGGCACACGCAAGAGTTGCTCCGCCCGTATATGCGAAAAGATTTAATACGCTTATCGGACGGTCTGCATTTCTGATTTTATCAGCCATAAAGTCCCAGTTCACAGCCTGTTCAGGAAAAAGTCCCGTATGCTTGAAGCCTGTCGGCTTTATATTGAATTTAAGGTTGCCGTATGATACACTCCATGCCTTTGTCGGTCTTGAAGTGAGAAATTCCCAGCTTCCGCCGCCTGCTGATGAACGATGATAATGTCCGTCAGCCTTTTCCCATAATTCTGATTTACGGGGAGTTTTCCATATTATCTGAGGGTCAGGACGTATGAGCGTAACTCCGTTCCATACCTCCAGTTTTTCTCCGCATGAGGTATCTTCTATGCGGTAATCATTCCATCTGTCTGCAACTCTCACAAAATTTTCCTCTCTGTCAGCCTATATTCCAAGCTGTTTTTTTATAGTATCTGCAATATCATCTGCAAACTTCTGAATTTCAGCTGTATCCTTGCCTTCAATCATAATTCTTATAAGCGGTTCAGTTCCGCTTTCTCTCACAAGAATTCTTCCGTCATCACCGAGAATTTTCTCATACTTTTCTATAACTGAAAGAATTGTGCTGTCCTTGTTCCATTTGCCCTTTGTATCAGCTGTTATTCTGACATTTACAAGCACCTGCGGATATACCTCCATAACGGAAGCAATTTCGGACATTTTTTTACCTGTTTCAGCAAGTATGTTCATAGTTTTTATCGCTGAAAGCTGACCATCGCCCGTTGAAGCATAGTCAAGGAATATTATATGCCCGCTCTGTTCGCCGCCGATATTGAAGCCGCTTTCAATCATTCTTTCAAGAACATATCTGTCGCCTACTCCTGTGAGTTCAACATTTATATCATTGGCTTCTGCAAAACGCTTGAAACCAAGATTTGTCATTACTGTCACAACGGCTGTATCATTTTTAAGCTGACCTTTTTTCTTCATTGCAAGTGCATTGAGGGCAATAAGTCTGTCGCCGTCAACGAGTTCGCCGTTTTCATCTACTGCAAGACATCTGTCTGCATCGCCGTCAAATGCAAAGCCTGCATCAGCCTTATTTTCAACAACTGCCTTCTGAAGACGGCTTATATATGTTGAACCGCACTCCTTGTTGATGTTTGTGCCATCTGGCTCATGGCTTATGAATATACATTCCGCACCTGTACTGCCGAATATTTTCTCAGCTGTTGCAGATGATGAACCGTTTGCACAGTCAAATACTATCTTCATATTGCTGAAATCGCCTGATACTGCCGATTTTATATGGTTTATATAATCCTCAGCGGCATTTTCATAATGTGAAATACGTCCGACATCTGTTCCCGATGCAAGTGATATTTCTTCGGGATTGTCGAGTATGAGTTTTTCTATTTCTGCCTCTGTTTCATCTGAAAGCTTATATCCGTTTGAGGCAAATATCTTTATGCCGTTGAATTCAACGCTGTTATGTGACGCTGATATCATAATTCCCGCATCAGCTTTCTTTTCCTTTACAAGATAAGCCACTGCCGGTGTAGGAACAACTCCGAGTATTTTAACATCTGCACCTACTGAACATATTCCTGCACATAATGCCGCTTCAAGTATATCCGATGAAATTCTTGTATCTTTTCCTATGAAAATAATCGGCTTATGGTTCATTTTCCTTGTAAGTACAAGTGCGGCTGCTCTGCCTATGTTCATGGCTGTTTCACAGGTCAGCTCAGTAATTGCAACGCCTCTTGCACCGTCAGTACCAAAAAGTCTGCCCATATTACAAATCTCCTTTTGTATATAATATAAAAAACGATAAGACAATCCATTCCTTATAAATTTAAGTTTTTTATTTATTCTATGCTGAATATATTAATCGAGATACTTTTTAACACAAATTCAGCAGCTTATTTCCCACTTCTGCGAACTGCGTTCGCACAAACTTTTTTTGGAAAAAGTTTGACAAAAAACTTTTCTGAACGAATTAAAAGGCAGGGGCTTCTCCCCCGCACCCCCGTTTCGCTCATTCGAGCGACCAAAGGCTCTGCCTTTGGAATCCGCCAGCTTTTTTGAAAAAAAGCTGGGCAAAAAACTTTTATTTTCGGATTTTATTTTATTGGTTCGGTTTATATCTGCCCGACCATTTTGATAAGTTTGATACTCAAAACCGAATGCGGCAACTTGCCGCATTAACCTATAACAGTAAATTCACTGAATTTCCATCTGTTTTCAAACGGAACAAGTTTGAATGTAACCTGAGTTACTGCATAAAGGCTCTTGTTTGCAGGTTCGGTATAGAATATAGGTGCTGTATTTACGGCATCTGTTCCGAGAAGATAGTATACATCTGCTGTACATACTATTTCTGTTGTACTCTGAGTTACATTCTTGAACACATGACCGGCATATGCAGGATTTTTAACGTTTGTTGCAGGGCCCATATAGAATGCACCGTATTTGTCTACAAAGCTTGTCTGACCATACGGAAGAATTTTTGTCTGCATAAGTTCATCTGTAAAGTAGTAGCTTGCGAATGTGTAAAGGCTCTGATAATCGGGGAAACGTGCATCTGTAACTCTGATATAACCATTCTTTCCGTTTACCCATACAGGTGTTGAAGCATCTGCTGTAAATGAACAGTAATAGATTTTGCTGTATACTTCCAGAGCACTTGTATAGAAGTCCTTTAAGTCATCGGGAAGCGGCGGTCTGCCGTCTTCGCTTGTATATGAGCCGACAAGTCCTGAAACTGCCGCTGTACCTGTTGCATCAGATACACCTGTTGCATCACCGGAAACATCTGTTGACGGTACTTCTGTTGAAGCAGTCATTGAGCTTATTGCATCATAATTGAGATTTATACTCTCCATTGCGTCCGACAAATCTGTTGAAACATCTGCCGGCGTTTCGGTAACTGACGGCTCTGAATCGACAACTACTTCTGAAGAAGGTTCAAGCGGCATAGGTGTTTCCGACACTGCCTCTGTTTCTGTAAGTGCGGTTTTAAGAGTATCCTCATACGTTTCACAGCCTGTCATAAATACAGCAAGCAAGGCTGCAACCGATATGCATATTTTTTTCATTTTAATTGACCTCCTGAATAATTTTAAATTATCAGATATTTTTAATTTTCATTTTTATCATATCCGAGATGGCGGTATGCAAGTTCTGTTGCACATCTTCCTCTCGGAGTTCTTGCAAGAAATCCAATCTGCATAAGGAACGGTTCGCATACATCTTCAAGCGTTACCGCTTCCTCGCCTATCGCCGATGCAAGTGTTTCAAGTCCGGCAGGACCTCCGTTATAACCTCTTATAAGCATATCAAGCATACGCTTGTCAAGGCTGTCCAGTCCCATGGCATCTATTTCAAGCTTATCAAGAGCCATGGCGGCTGTCTTGTAATTTATCTCGCCGTCGCCGAGAACATCTGCAAAGTCACGGACTCTTTTAAGAAGTCTGTTGGCAATTCTCGGAGTACCTCTTGAACGTCTTGCTATTTCGTATGCTCCGTCAATATCGCATGGTATTCCGAGTATCATGCTGCTTCGCCTTATGATGTCGCTAAGCTGGTCATGCGTATACGGTTCAAGTCGGAGTATTACTCCGAATCTGTCACGCAATGGCGATGTAAGCTGTCCTGCTCTTGTTGTTGCTCCCACAAGCGTGAATTTCGGCAAATCAATTCTGATTGAACGTGCTGACGGACCTTTTCCTATCATTATATCAAGAGCATTATCCTCAAGAGCCGTATACATTATTTCCTCAATTGCCCTTGAAAGCCTGTGTATTTCATCTATAAAAAGAACATCATTTTCCGAAAGATTAGTGAGAAGTGCGGCAAGGTCGCCCGGTTTTTCGATTGCCGGTCCTGATGTAACTCTGAGATTTACTCCCATTTCGTTGGCAATTATTCCTGCAAGAGTGGTTTTGCCCAAGCCGGGAGGGCCATAGAGAAGCACATGGTCAAGTGATTCCTGTCTTCTCTTTGCCGCTTCAATATATACTGCAAGATTTTCCTTTGCCTTGTCCTGACCTATATATTCACTAAGACATTTCGGACGGAGTGAGAATTCCGTTTCGCTGTCCTTTGAAGTGAATTCGGGAGAAACCATTCTTTCGGCAGTATCCTCGAATTTCATATCACCTGTTTCTATCAAGCTATCTCCTCCGTTTCTTCATGTAATATTTTCTATTTGAATTTGCTTGAAGCAATCGCTTTAAGTGCCTGCTTTATGAGTTCAGATGCAGACAGTGATGAATCAAGTCCCGACAGTACAGGCATTATCTCCGAATTGGAATATCCAAGCACTGTGAGAGCCGATACAGCTTCGGATATGCTTGAATTCTCATTGAAGTCAGGTGCTGAAAAGCTTGTATTTTCAGACATTTCAGATGAAACAAGAGCTGATTTTTCAATTTTGTCCTTCAGTTCAAGTACGATACGCTGAGCCGTCTTTGCACCTATGCCCTTTACCTTTGTAAATGCCTTGCTGTCGCCTGATGCAACAATAACCGGAAATTTATCAGCCGGAATATCGGAAAGTATCGAAAGTGCCGCCTTAGGTCCTACTCCCGAAACTGATATGAGAAGCTTAAAGCAGTCAAGCTCTTTCAATGAAGCAAATCCGAAAAGCTCCGCACCATCTTCCCTTATGCTGAGATATGTATAAAGTCTTTCCTCCGAGCCGATTGAACCAAGCTTTGAAAGCGTTGCAAGCGTTGTACGGCAGGCATATCCCACACCTGCACATTCAATTACTGCACATGATTCGTCCTTATGGATAAGCTCTCCTCTTACACTGTAAATCATAATGTGAAATTATTCTCCTATGATATTGATTTTTATACTGATATGCAGTGACCGCCGCATATTGCAATTGCCAGTGCATCAGCCGCATCATCGGGTTTAGGGATTTCCGCCAGTCCGAGAATACGCCTTGTCATATCCATAACCTGATTTTTCTTTGCTTTTCCATATCCGACAACAGCCTGTTTTACCTGAAGCGGAGTATATTCAAACAGCGGCATATTTTTAAGAGATGCCGCAAGAACTACCACTCCTCTTGCCTGAGCAACATTTATTGCCGTTTTCTGATTTGTCGTGAAGAAAAGCGTTTCCATAGCCATAACATCAGGCTTATATCTGTCAAGTATAAAGTTTATATCCTCATAGATGCATTTCAGACGCTGATTAAAAGGCGTTCCCGCCTCTGTCGTAACAGCACCGTATTCAATCGGAGTAAATTTATATCCGTCATAATCCAGCACCCCGAAACCTACTATCGCATAGCCGGGGTCTATTCCAATTATTCTCAAATCATTCACTCCCATATAAAAATTACACCTATAGACAACAATTATAACATAAAATTTAAAGTTTTTCAATATTTTAAGTAATAATTATATTGTTTTTTATTTTTATTTTATGTATAATATAACTTGTAGTCTGTAATAAGCAGATAAAATTTACTATCGAAAGGCAGTTTGAAAATTATGGATTTAAATGAACTCAGATGTGAAATTGACAAACTCGACAGTCAGATTCTTGATATTTTTGAAAAAAGAATGGAATTATGCAAACAGGTTGCAGTTTATAAAAAAGAGAACAATATGCCAGTCATGCAGGGAAACAGAGAACAGCAGATTATTGATAATGTAAAGAAAAAATCTCCTGAATATCTTGAGGAGGGTGCTGCCGCACTTTTTTTCAGCATCATGGATATAAGCAAATCTCTCCAGCAGTATGAAATATATAAAAATATTCCATTCCGCAAAAGCACTCCGTTCAAGCCCCAAAATGCAAAAAATATCATATGTCAGGGTGTTGAGGGAGCTAATTCCGAGGAAGCCGCTGTAAAGCTTTTCGGTGATGATAAAAACATCATTTTTTGCAGTGACTTCAATGATGTTTTCAATGCGGTTGAAAATAATGAAGCTGATTTCGGCGTACTCCCGATACTGAATTCAACAGCAGGCTCAGTAACTCAGACTTATGACCTTATGAAAAAACACAGCTTTTATATAAATTCATCTGTTGACATTGAAATATGCCACTGTCTTGCAGTGAAAAAAGGTACTGCCAAAGAAGATATTACCGCTGTATATTCACACCCTCATGCACTTTCACAGTGTTCGGAATTCATCAGAAAGAATGATTTTAAAACTGTATCATATATCAACACTGCAACTTCCGCAAGATATGTAAGCGAGAGCGATGAATGTATTGCCGCAATATGCTCCGAAAGATGTGCTGCTCTTTATGGTCTGGAGATTATTGAGAGAAATATTGCCGACACTTACCCCAATTACACGAAATTCATATGTATTTCCAAGGATTTCATAAGACCTGATGACGCTGATACTGTTTCTGTAATGATTACACTTCCGCATAAGACAGGTTCACTTTACAGACTGCTTGAAAAATTCTTTGTATCCGGTCTTAATCTCAAGAAAATAGAAAGCCGTCCTATTGCTGACGGAAGCTTCAATGTTGTTTTCTACATGGATTTTGAAGGCAATGTTGACAATGAAAAGGTATCTTCGCTTATCACTGAAATGTGTGATACATATGAGGATTTCAGATTTCTCGGCAACTTCAAGAAAATCAAATAATGTGAGTTTGACAACCAAAAGAAAAAGTTTTGGTCAAGCTTTTTGCGGCAAGTTGCCGCCGCCATTTTTAAGTGTTTTGTTTTATCCAAGCGGTCAGTTAGGTACAAAATGATATTATGAGGAAAAATGGCAAAATTAAAAGTTTTTTGTCCAGCTTTTTTTCAAAAAAGCTGGCGGTTTCCAAAGGCAGAGCCTTTGGTCGCTCGAATGAGCGAAACGGGGGTGTGGGGGCTTGCCCCCGCCCAAACATCGTTCAGAAAGATTTTTTGGCAACCTTTTTATAAAAAAAGGTTGGGCGGCTGAAAGCCGCCTGATTTGCTGATATGCAATACCAGCAAGCGAACGCAGTTTGCAGAACAGAAGCAATAAAATTCACAGCTACCCATAACGGGTGACTCATGCTGAGATATTCACATCATAAAATAATTAAAGGGAAAGCTCCTGTTATCAAGGAGATTTCCCTTTTTTCAGTTAAAGCTCAATTATTCCGAGAAGATATTTTTTAAGTATTATTCCGTCAAATACATTTACAGAATTGCTTGAATTCAAATCCGCCGTTTCAAGCTGTTTGTCAGAAAGTGTTTTAATGCCGAGAAGATACTGCACCATTGCAGTCATATCCCTTACATCTGTAACTCCGTCTGATGTTATATCGCCCTTTACTGCTTCATCTGACGGCTGTTCAGGCTGTGTACTTTCTCCGCCATAATATTCCGATAATGATATGCCGTTTTGTCCAAGCGGTATCTGATGGTCAAGGCTTATGAATTTACCGTTTTCGTCCTGCCATAATGCCTTTTCAACCAAATCATATTTCTCCTCGTCCCATTTTCCGAAATTATCATACACAAGACCGCCTGTATCACCGGAATTTTCATTGAAGCACCAGAATGTATGATGCAGCTTGTTGTCTATTATGAGTTCACGCAGATAAAGCATCCATTTTGTATTTTTACCGTCTGCATCATGCTCCTCATCAATAAATCCGCCCCACTCGCCTATAAGCAATGGTGCTATATTATCTTCATATATATAGAACCAGTTATCCTGCCAGCAGTCTGCAAGGAGCGATTCCTTTGTAAAATCACCCTCAAACCATGTCTGTGCAAATACAAGCGGACCGTAATCATGCGGTGAATACACAAGCTTATCCTGCTTATCTCCGAGGTCAATCGGATAATCCTTTACACCTCTGAAATTTCCTCCCCACCATGTATGGTGATAGTAGCTGTACGGATACCTTGAATAGTCTATATTCGGTGAAGTCCAGTCATTGCCGTCCTCAAATCTCGGATATACCTCCGTACCCTCTACCATTACAAGCAGATTAGGATTTCCCCTGAATACAGCTTCCGCACCACGTTCAGCGGCATATTTCCAGTTGTTAGCGTCTGTAGAATTATCCCATTTAGCCATAATATCCGGTGTATCGGCTGTTCCATGAGGTTCGTTTTTAAGGTCGATTGCTATGATTGTATCATCATCTTTATAGTAATCAGCAAACCATTCAAGTGCTTCAAGCCAGTCCTCTGTGCTGAATTTATCTGTATACCACAAACTAACCTGATGCCCAGCTGATGCTGTTTCTGCGGAATGTATATCCATCATAATCTTTATTCCGTTTTCCTTGCACCATTTTACAGCATAATTCCATATATCAAAGCTGTACATTGGGGCGCCGCCCTCAGTACCATCTATTGAAAGCTCCGGATTGGCATATGTGTTTACCTTTATCATCGGGTCAGGGTCGCCGTTCTTCCACTGAAGAAGCAGTTCTGTTGACATAGGCACTCTTAAAAGATTAAAGCCATGGTCGGCAATCTGATTGAGCATTTCATGCATATTCTGCGACCATACTCCGTCAAAGACCTGACTTCCTACGTTATATCCGAACCAGTTGCAGCCTGTAAGCCATACTTCATTCCCCTGTTCATCAACTATCTTGTTGCCCTCCACATGAAGCCAGTCATCACCGCCTGTGGTATCCTCTGCGTATGCCATTTCTGTATACGGCAGTGATGCTGCAAGCATTGATGAACATAACACTGCTGCTGATACCGCTGTAAGAATTTTCTTAAATATCTTCATAATTAACAAACCTCCGTTATTTAAAGGATATTTGCAGTATTTTCTGCATTTTCCTTTTTCACACAAACAACATTATTACTAATTATTATAACACAAATTTTCAGAATTTACAATATTTTATATAAAATTTCACAAGGTTTTTGAATGAGTGGAATTTTTGTTAACAAATCTTATGAAATTAAACATTTCTGCTTTGCAGGGGCGACCATCGGTCGCCCGTTGTGGTTTATTGTGAATTTTGGGCGGGCGACCAGTGGTCGCCCCTATATAAATAATCCTATCGAAACTGTACATACTATTCATTTGTTCATAATTTGTTTACTCATTCAAAAACCCTGTAAAATTTCACCACCAATATTATTTTAAAATCATAATATCTGATAAAAACTCAACAAATTTTTCTCATACGATTAAAATATATTTCGCAAAATGTTTAAAATTATGTTTTCAGCGTTTTTTTAGCTTATGTTTAATGACATTTAATTAAATTTATGCTATAATATTAAATGTATCAAATATAACATTCAATAATGAAAGGATGTAAAATTCATATATGAAAAGACGAATTATTGCGGCAGTTTCTGCCCTCTTATGCCTGTCAGCATTATCAGGCTGCTCAGATGTAAACAGTATTGATAATTCTTCAACAATACAATCGGATACGACTGCTTCTGATTCCGTTTTATCAGAAAGTTCATCAGAAATATCAACAGATATTACCGATTCTGTTTTTTCCGAACCGGATGAAACTTCAGAAACTGCAACTCCTGCACAGAGCATTATTCTCTCACAGGACGCAGTAACAGTTATAATCAATCAGTCAACATCAGTAGGCATGACTGTTACACCTCCTGAGGCTGTATCATCACTTGTATGGTCAAGCACTGATTCAAGTATCGCTGCTGTAGACAATGATGGAAATATCAGAGGAATAAGTGAAGGTGCCTGCACTGTAATCGTAAAGGACAGCTGTAATCCTGAAATGTCTGCTTCACTCTATGTTACAGTAAAATCAAAAGCCGAAACAGAAATAATTTCACATTCAACAAATGGAGTTTATCAGCTTACATATGTAAAGGGTATCCTTGTTGCAAACAAGTCATATCCTCTCCCGACAGATTATGACCCGGGAGTAAATGAGGACGCAAAGAAAGCATTTGATGAAATGCAGAAAGCCGCTTTTGCAGAAGGTCTTAATCTCTATATCTCATCAGGCTACCGTTCATACAGCACAGAAAAAACCTTATATGATTCATATGTTTTAAAGGACGGTCAGCAAGTTGCTGATACATATGCGGAAAGACCGGGGTATTCGGAACATCAGACAGGTCTTGCATTTGACCTGAATACTATGGACGCCGCATTCGGTGAAACTGACGAAGGAAAATGGCTCGCCGAAAACTGCTGGAAATACGGATTTATTATCCGCTATCCTAAGGGCAAGGAAGCTATAACCGGATATGCATATCAGCCATGGCATATAAGATACCTCGGCCCTAATGTTGCATCATCTGTATATCAGAGCCAGTTATGCCTTGAAGAATTCCTCGAAATAACCTCGCAGTATGAAAATGAACCTGCCGCTGCTCCGATAAATCCTGCCGCCCAGACTGCTCCTGCAAATCCTGCTGTCACCACTGCTACGAATACTCAGCAGATTGCCGAGGTAACTACAGCTGAATCCGCTGCCGCATCTGATGATTCCTCTGCGGCAAACTAATAATTGATTACGAAAGTAAGGCGTATATATAATGAAGAAATATTTATTAGCAGCCTGCATTGCAGCAATTTCAATTGCTTTGTACGGCTGTTCAACGAAAGAAAATGACAACGAAAATTCATATGCTTTTGAACATCAGCAGAATTCATCATTATCTGATGATTTTTCAGCAATCAGTGAAGCATCAGTGACAGACACTTCATATGACATTCAGATTACAGAAAACAATAATCAGGATATTTCTGTTCAGGATACCACCGCTGAAAATATACCGGCTGATGTTCAGCCTGAAAATAATGTTCAGACACAACAGGAAGTATTAAATTCTTCTGCTGAACAACAGCCGACTGTTCCTGATACTCCACAGCCGGAACAGAATACATCTGCCGCTGAAAATCCTGTACAGCCTGTACAGACTCAGCCGGAAACTCCTGCTCCGCCTCCCTCGACAGACGCCGAAAAAACTGTTTCAGAGCCTACTTATATTAATGGCATAATTATTGCCAACAAAACTTATGCACTCCCTGCCGACTATAATCCGGGAGTGAACGATGAGGCTCTCAAGGCTTTTGAATCAATGCAGAAAGCCGCTTATGCGGAAGGTCTTAACATTTATATATCCTCCGGTTTCCGTTCATATGACTATCAGAAACAGCTTTACAACAGATATGTTTCAAGAGATGGTCAGCAGGCAGCAGACACATATTCCGCAAGACCAGGTCATTCAGAACATCAGACAGGTCTTGCATTCGATTTAAATACAATTGAACTTTCATTTGCTGATACTGCTGAGGGAAAATGGGTTGCTGAAAACTGCAATAAATACGGTTTTATCATACGCTATCCTGCCGATAAGGTCAGTATAACAGGGTATCAGTATGAACCATGGCATATAAGATACCTCGGAACAGAACTCGCAACAGATGTTTATAACAGCGGTCTTTGTCTGGAAGAATATCTTGGTATCACCTCAAGCTATGATGATTATGAAAAACTGATGGCACAGCAGAATTAAACAGATTATCTAAAACGGACATTCTTTATCTGGAGTGTCCGTTTTCTCAATAAACGTAAATTTGATGAATTATTTTTAACCTACCCGACCATATGCTGCAAGTAAACAAAATTAAATTGACCAATGCGGTCGAGCCAGTAAATAAAGCTTTTGCCTTAACTAAGCGGCTGAAAGCCGCTTGCTACGAAATGGAGGCGGCAACTTGCCGCAAAAAATTTTTTTATTTTGTTGTAGTAGTTTGGCACATTTCATTCGTTTTATATATAGAAGCAAAAGAAAGGAGGATTTTTCTTAATGTCAGAATCAGAAATCATTATTTCTCAGACCGTTAATAATACTGAAAATCTGAATGTTGAAAACAATGCCGGCAAAATTGCAGATTTTTCAGAAAAATATGCTCTGTACAGCGATTTGGTATATAAGATATGCCTTGTAAGGCTCGGCTCAAGAGAAAATGCTGAAGACGCAATGCAGAATGTTTTCATAAAGCTTTACAGCAAAGCTCCTGATTTTAAAACATTCCAGGAGGAAAAGGCTTGGCTCATACGAGTAGCAATTAATGCCTGCAAGGATTTTCAAAAATCATTCTGGCAAAAAAATACGGTCGGACTTGATGAAATTTCTGAATTATCTGACGGCGGATTTGAAATTCAGCAGAAGCTGATTGATATTTTCAATCTGCCACCTAAATACAGGACGGTTCTTCAGTTATATTATTATGAAGGATATTCTGAAAGAGAAATTGCAGAAATCCTGAAAATTGCAGAAAAAAGCGTTGCTATGCAGCTTTATCGTGCAAGGAAAAAACTAAAGAATGAAATGGAGGCAGCGAATCATGAATAATAAAGAGAAATATGATATTTATAATGCTTTTGATTCTCTGACAGTTCCTGACGAGATAACAAAACAGAAAATTTTTAACAGCATAATAAAAAAAGAAAAAAAGAAAAATATCAGATTCAGAAATTTTGCAGTTCCTGCGGCGGCAGTCCTCATGGCTGCGGTAAATACAGGACTTATATACAATGCGGCAACTGCAAGCCCTCAGCCGAATATAAGTAAAAATGACAGCAATATATATACAGAGCCTGTCATCAGAGCTACGGCTGATATTTCTGATACGATGACAACAAAAACGAGCGATTACATCATTTACAGTGCCGCTTCAGGAACGGCTGCAAGTATGGAAAATGTTTTATACTCCGAAACAACATTACCTGTAACAACAATTCCGGAAATTATAACATCATCAGAAACTTACATCGTAACCACTCCATATATTCCTGAAACTACTCTGGCTGTTACAACAAATGCTCCTATTACAGAAACATCAGTTCCCGAAACAGAAAAAAAACAGGGAACTCTGCTTCCGCCGGTGAGCGATGATTTGCAGAATTTATTCAGTGAAGCTTATCAGTTATACAAGGATTATACAATGAGCGGCTGTGCATTCTGTCTTGATTATGATGAAAACAATAACTATAACGCTGAGGAAAAAGATGTAATCATAGATGGTATGTCTTACAGCCTTACAAGTGACAAATATTTCACAACAATGCAGGACGTATATGACTATTTCCATAAATATTTTACAGATGATTACATCAACAAAATCCAATGTGTTTCATGGTTCAAAGAATACAATGGAAGAATATATACAAAGAATACTGCAAAAGGCGGAATTATCGGATATTCAGGTCATATTTATGATATAGTAAGCCAGTCTGACAATGAAATAGATATAAAAGCAACCTGTTATATCATCAATGATACAGCAAATATGACTGATTCACTTTTCTTCTGTGAACCTGATAATCCCGATGATTATGATACAATTGAAAGAGATATTGTTTTCAGAAAAGAAAACGGTGTATGGCTTATAGATAACATAAGCCTTATGTGGTAGAATATGTGCATTAACGATTAATCTTTTGCATAGAATTATTATAGAAAAAAGAAGGGTTTATTTATGAAAAATAATTATTTTGCAAAATCAGCTGCGGCATTTCTGTCTGCTGTTGCACTGCTCTCGGGCTGTGATGTTGAAACTGCGGCTTCTCCGAATTCCGACAGCACTGTAAATAATATTCAGACAACAGAGAATAATTCTGAAACTTCTGTTCAGACTGATATTACAGAAGAAACAACAGCTGCATTGAATGAAAGTGTTGCTGATACATCAGCTGAAGAATCAAAAGCAGATAAAACTGCTGAAGCTGAAAAAGAAACCTCAGCTGAAACTGAAAAGGAAGTAAAAGCCGAGGAAACTAAAGCTGAAAATACTGGTACACAAGAAGAAGGCAGTCTTCTCCCTCCTGTCAGCGAAGATTTGCAGAATTTATTCAATGACGCATATCAGTTATACAAGGAATTTTCAGTCGGCGGGAATATGTTCTGTCTTGATTTTGATGAAAACAACGATTACAGTGCTGAAAAAGATGTAACAATAGATGGCAATGTATACAGCCTGACAAGTGAAAAATATTTCACAACATTACAGGACGTATATGATTATTACCATAAGTATTTCACTGATGACTATATTAAAAAAACAGACATTCTCTCAAAATTCAAGGAGTATGAAGGCAGAGTATACACAAATACAGGTGCAAAAGGCGGCATTATCGGATATTCCGGTCATACTTATGAAATAACAAGTCAGACAGATGATGAAATAGACATAAAAGCTGTATGCTATATTGTCAATGATATGGCAAATGAATCAAATAAGCTTTTCTTCTGTGAACCTGATAATCCTGATGATTATGATACGATTGAAAGAAATATTGTATTCAAAAAGGAAAACGGCACATGGCTTATTGATAATATAGAACTTATGTGGTAGCGGCAAGTTGTCGCCTCCACTGTAGGTGCAGCCATTGGTCGCAACTACAAATATAAGACCTCATATTATTTTATTTATCCAATCAGATAAAATCCACTCCTCCTTAAATATATGAAAAGCGGAAAATTATTTAAAATAATTTTCCGCTTTTCTCTTTGAAAAAAACATCTGCCTAAAAATACATTAAGCAGATGTCATATACATTCATAAATTACTTTGCATCAGGATAATCTCTGTTGAGATTTTTAAGGAAGTTTTCGTAATCAGCCTTGTATAAAGCATATACGTCAATAGTCTTTGTTATTCTTCCGTTTTCATCAGCATCTTCTTTTCTGAGTGTATCCTTGATATGTTCAAGCTTCCACATTGCAAGTGCAACTGATAAATCGTGAGCTCTCTGTTCATTGCTAAGCATTGGTTTGTCCTCCTTTCAAATATTAAATAAATTATATCATATTTTTGTGAAAAAATCAAGCATTTTCAATAAAAATAAAATTTAAATTCTTTCGCTGATAATTCTTACCATTTCGCCAACATTTTTCATTGTGGAAACTTCGCCCATTTTGAATTTCATGCCGAATTCCTTTTCAACTGCTTCGATGAGATTGATATGCTCAAGGCTGTCCCATTCATTAATGTCATCAGCTGTTGTGTCCTCATAAAGTTCAACGCTGTCGAGGTCAAATACGTCCATAAAGATTTCCTCAAGTTTTTCATAAATCTGTTCTTCGTTCATAAATATTCTCCTTTTAATATAAATTTATTTATGCAGGGCGAGCAATGTTCACCCATTGTGGTTTACTTGGAATTTGATGGCTTATATTCAGCGAACTTCGTTCGCTCAAACTTTTTTTGGAAAAAGTTTGACAAAAAACTTTTTGGAACGATTGAAGGGCAGGGGCTTTGCCCCCGCACCCCCTTTCGCTGTAAACAGCGACCAAAGGCTCTGCCTTTGGAAACCGCCAGCTTTTTGAAAAAAGCTGGGCAAAAACTTTTTCTTTTTGCTGTCGAACTCACATTAATAATATTTATCTTATAATTCAAACGCATAATTGCGGACAACTTTTATAACATTGTTTTTATTGCAGTAATCAGCTGTGGAAAGCTTCCATACGCTGTCACCGCTTTCTTCATCAAGGCTTATGCATTCAAATCCGAATGTTCCGAAAAGTTCCTTTACCATATTATTCTTGGCTGTCTTATAGTAATATCCGTATATCTCCTCAATACCTGCCGATTTACACTCCTCAACAAGTCTGTCAAGCATTGCAAATTCCATATCACGCTTGAGTACACGGCAGCTCATAAGCCATAATTCAATATGCAGAGCGTTTTCTTCCTTTCTGCCTATAACAACAGATACAACACCGTTATCACCGAATTTATCAACAAGCTTTCCATAGAGTCTTATATGCTTATCGCTTTTGAATACCTCGTCCATTTCCGTCTGTGTATACCTCTTGGTAGTGAGATTGAACTGATTGCTCTTGTTTGTAAGCTGAACTATCCTCTGCAAATATATCGGGTCAAAATCATCAATTACAGCTTCCATTTCAAGACTTTTCAGATAATCCGCATAATTGGAAAACTGCTTCTGCTGAACCGCTCTTTCAGCATTTTTCTTATACATTTCATTACGCTTCAAATCATCTTCGGAGAATGATGTCATTTCAAAATACCCTGCTCTGTCGATTGTCTGAATATAATTTTCAACGCTCTTTATATCGGGAGCGAGTACATTCGGAATCTGAGATTTTACTATTTCCCTTTCAGCCGGATTATCGTCAATGAAAACGATACTGTCTGTAAGAATGTTTATATCTGAGGCAATTTCAGATATATTACTGTCTTTTGTATTCCAGTTAGCCTTGATGGATACAAAATCATCGGGTGAGAGTATGCTGTCAGGGTGTTTAAGACCGAGAATTGCATTTTCCTCATCATTTTTAGAGCATACAGAAAGTATTACGCCGAGATTTTTATGAGCCTTTATGTATTTCTGAAATTCGCTGTATGCCTGTGACATTGATGTTTCATTTCCTATTTCAATGCCCTCCTGACCATCATCACCGATAACTCCGCCCCAGAGAGTATTGTCAAGGTCGAGTGCGAATGCTTTCTTGTTCTTGCCGAGTATGGATTTGATTATATTTGCAAGGTTATATGAAAATTCAGGTATTGCATTAACGCTTAATGCATATTTATACATATACCAGTAAAACGGCTGTGACCATTTTTCAAGACCATACGCTGCTGAAAGATAATTTATATCATGTATGAAAAAATTATCATGCTTCTGTGCATACTCATAGAATTTCATATTCAGCCTTGAAATGAAATTCGATTTTCCATGAATATCGCTTGTATCCATATTTCCGAGAAGCCGATAGAATGGCAGTTCCATATTATTCTGGATTATCGGACAATGGAATTTTTCAAAAAGAGTATCCCACATTTTACTGAAATGAGTATACTGACGTTCAAGAGCCTCATCAACTTCAGATGATGTCAATGTCATACAGCCCTCACTGAATTCAGTGATATTTCTGTTAGTCGTATGAATAAATATGAAATCGGGGTTAAAGCTGTCAAGTTCCGGATTGCCGAACATTGCGTCCTGCCAGTACTGTCCGAATTCAGACTGATAGAATGATGGTTCAATGCCGTTATTCAACAGAAAAAGTTCCAGCATTGAAACTATATCATTTGTAGTTGAACCTCCGAGAACTGCTATATTTTTCTTTATTCTTACAGAACTGTCTGACATGAGCTGTTTTTTTATTGAACGGCGTTTTTTCAATATATATTCGCTGTCAAAAGGATAATCGAGTTCTTTCATTTTATCAATCTCCTTACTGAGTTCTTATTTCATCAATATGTCTTACCATTGAAGGCGTTGCCGCTGTAAATGCATTAACAGCAAAGAGTACATCTGTAACATTATTTTCTCTGAGATAATTTATGGCATTTACATTGAAATATCTTATGTCTATAACATATATGTTTTCAAATGAATGTGTAAGGAATGGAATTGTCGCATTGCCATAACTGTCCTTTATAACGCAGAGATTTCTTCCGTTTGCGGCATCTGTATGAATATGAGTTATCTTGTCATCGCCGCCGAGGAATGTAACATACTTGCTGCTTATAGGCATATCAATGAACAGCGAGCTTTCATATCCGTTCTGATTATATGTGTTATAGTATGTTGTTGTATATTCATTGTCAGGCTTATAGTATGTGAAGGTTTCAGGATATTTCAGAATTGTCGGGTCCTGTGTAAATGTGTATATAGTACCGGTGTAGCCGTCCTCTGAAATTTCCTCATATGTCGAGAGGTCTGAGAAAGGTACTCCTGCGACCTCTGCAAATTTCTGTGAAGCATAATATGCACCGAGAGGTGCCCAGTGATGGTCAGTTCTTAAATATATATCCTCATTCTTATGATTTTCCAGAGTAACAGATACATCTACATCTGTTACGCCGTCAAGACGTTCTCTTATATACTGCAAATCAGCAAACTGGTCTTCAGAATAATCTGCATATTTCGCCGGCAGATAATATGAAACTGCTGTCGGAATAACCATTGAATATACGTTGACGCCTGCTCCCAGTTCCTGTTTATATGCGTTTACTGCCGCAACATATGAATCAAGCGTACTGTCCCAGCTGCCGTAAAGCATAATTCCACGGTTCTTGTATATGATAATGCCGTTTTTCACCTTGCCGTTATCAATATCATTGCCGTCATCTTCCCAGTAATCGTCAGACTGAGTGGTTTCCGCAGTTTCTTCGGATATTTCTGTTTCTGATGTTTCGGAAACTGTATCTGATGCATCTGTTTCACTTATTGCGGAAACGGCGGCTTCATCTGATACATCGGTCAGAATTGTTTCTGTCATTTCCGATGTCTGAACTGTATCGGATTCATCTTCCTTGCCTATCATTGCAACATTTCCATGGAATGTTACATCATCGACCTGCATACCAAATAATGCACTAAGCTGTGTATTCCATTTTTTGAATGTGCTTCTCATAGGAACTGTATCATTATAGAACTCAGCCACGCCGTCTGTAAAAGCTCCGCTGAAATAATTTTCAACCGACCATTCAGGCATAGTTGCAAGCATACGGTTTTCTGTTTCGGACATTACAGGACGTTCAAGCACAAGCATACCGCCGCTTATTACGGCGATACAGCTTATAAGTATTGCAGAGCTTGTAATGCTCATAAATTTTTCTGATTTCTTTACGGGTTTTTTAGGTTTTTTTCTGCTCATCGCTTTATTACTCCTTCTGAATTAAAAACGGAAATAAAGGAACGGATTATTTGTTGCATCAACAAGCATTATACTGCTTATAAGCAGCAATGCCAGATTGCAGACTGTCTGAACCGATTTCATCACAACGAATGATGTTTCGGATTTATCTCCGAGCTGTTTTATCTTTGGTACTATCGGCATACATACGATAAGTGCTGCGAGTATGAGGAATATGTTATTGAAGAATGAGATTTTAACTGCCTCATCAAAAAACTGATTTCCGTTAAGACCGATAAGATTTTTAAAGAAATCGCCGAGTCTGCCCATATCCTCAAAATAGAATATTCCGAAACCTATTATAATAACAATTTTATTGTAGATATGCATTATAACAGACGGTATCTTTTTCATACGTTTCTTTCCGACAAGCATTTCAAGGAATATGAACACGCCGAAATAAAGTCCCCAGATTATATAATTCCAGCTTGCACCATGCCAGAGACCTGTTGAAAACCATACAAGGAAAAGATTTAAATATTTGCGTCTTTTTCCGAAAATCGGGAGATACAGCAGATAATCCCTGAAGAATGAACCGAGGGAAATATGCCATCTCTGCCAGAATTCCGTAATATTTCCGCATATAAACGGATAATTGAAGTTTTCATCAAAGTGGAAGCCGAATATTCTTCCAAGACCTATTGCCATGTCGGAATATCCCGAGAAGTCGAAATACACCTGCATTGCATATATTATAACAGCATACCATGTTCCGACAACCGAAAGCTTTTCTATATCCCTGCCGAAAAAGGCATCAACTATAACGCTGAGATTATTCGCCACAATAACTTTCTTTGCAAGACCTACTGTAAATCTTGAAAGTCCGTCGCTCAAATCCTTTGCAGTCGTTGTTCTCTGACTGATTTCCTGTCCTATTACCGAATATCTTACGATAGGTCCTGCAACAAGCTGAGGAAACATTGATACATAAAGCAGAAATTTTCCAAAGCTTTTCTGCGTGGGAACTTTTCCCCAGTAGCAGTCGATTGTATATGAAATTGTCTGGAATGTATAGAAGCTTATACCTATCGGCAATGTAACCTGAGGTACATTCAGACTTAATGAAAATGCATTGTTTATATTTTCAACAATAAATCCGCTGTATTTGAATATACCAAGAAGTCCGAGATTGACTATAAGTGAATTGGCAACAGCAACCTTTGCCAGAAACTTATTTCTGTATTTGTCGATTACTATACCATTAAGGAAGTCAACTGCCGCACTGAACACCAGCAGACATACCCATGCAGGTTCTCCCCATGCATAAAAAATCAGTGAAAATACGGTCAGAACAATATTTCTGTAATTGATATTCTTAGTTGCAAAATACATGATAAGACATATCGGCAGAAACATATAAACAAAAAAAAGACTGGAAAAAACCATACAGCCAACAACACTCCTTGATAGTAAAATTCATATTTATACATGATACTATATAATTATACAATAATCGATTGCAATGGTCAATAAGCTTTTTATATAAAAAAATAATATATGCATAACAATATTTTGTAATAATGCATTTTGCCATTATTCATAGTCTTACGGGATTTTTTTATGTAATAATGACTATTGACTTTTTTCCGGAAAAATGTTATGATGTTAGGAATTCATATGAATAAAAAAAGCCATTTTTCCGGCTGATATATTTACATAACTGAAGGTGATTATATGGAAAAAATTGAAAAAAGCGAAGCTATGAAAGTATCTGTCGTTTCAATAGTAATCAATACTGTTCTGTCACTTCTGAAATTTATTGCCGGCTTTGTTTCACATTCTTCTGCACTTATATCAGATGCTGTACATTCATTCTCTGATGTCGCAAGCACTGTAATTGTAATAATCGGAATAAAGCTTGCCTCCCGAAGTGCCGACAAGGAACACCCTTACGGCCATGAGCGAATGGAATCCATTGCCGCTGTGCTGCTTGCCCTCGCTCTTGCCGTAACAGGTATAGGAATAGGCTGCAGCGGAGTTATGAACATATACAACAAGGAATATGAAACCATGCAGATACCCGGAACATTTGCACTCGCTGCTGCTGTACTCTCAATTGCAGTAAAGGAATGGATGTACTGGTATACAAGAAACACAGCAAAAAAAATCAAATCCAACGCACTCATGGCTGATGCATGGCATCACAGAAGTGACGCTATGTCATCTGTAGGAAGCTTCATAGGAATTTTCGGTGCAAGAGCCGGCTTCCCCATTCTTGAAAGTGCCGCATCTGTTGTTATATGCCTTTTCATCATAAAAACA
The DNA here is from genome assembly GCA_051881875.1 of Oscillospiraceae bacterium. Taxonomy (GTDB): domain Bacteria; phylum Bacillota; class Clostridia; order Oscillospirales; family Ruminococcaceae; genus UBA5884. The sequence continues at coordinate 3,281 of JBJEQS010000279.1, read as the reverse complement.
GCGGCAGATATTGCAATAGATTCAGTTGACCGGCTCGTTGACAAATCCTGCGGCGAGGAAACCGAGAAGCAGATAAGCGAAATAATACTTGCTCAGAAAGGCGTTATAATCCTTGAAGACCTTAAAACGAGAATGTTCGGTTCAAAAATATATGTTGACATTATAATTGCAGTTGATGGTGAAATCAAGCTTTCAGCCGCACATGATATCGCTCAGGCGGTACATGATGCAGTAGAGGATAAAATGCCTGATGTAAAACACTGCATGGTTCATGTAAATCCTTACAATGAATAACAGAAAAAGCATCTCAGCCGAGATGCTTTTTTTAACGTGAGTTCGATGATTTATTTTTGTAGGGGCGACCAATGGTCGCCCGTTATGGTTTACTGAAAATTTCATCAGGCGGCTAAAAGCCGCCCAACCTTTTTTTATAAAAAGGTTGCCAAAAAACTTTTTTGAAGTATGATTGGGCGGGGACTCTGTCCCCACACCCCTGTGGAGTTTCGCCGTCTGCGGACGGCGACAAGGGCTTTGCCCCTTGACCCCACAAGCTTTTGAAAAAGCTTGACCAAAACTTTTATTTTTGGTTGTCAAACTCACGCTATAGAAAATATTTTTCATCACTGTAATGACACTTATAATTAATCTATACCATAAAATGCCTTGAAATTTTCAGAAAACAGCTTTTTATATTCATCATAGGAATATCCTACGCTAAGAAGTGCCTCTGCTTCACGTTCAAAATCCCACATAGGAAAATCAGTTCCGAAAAAACAGTTTTCCAGACCGTATGCATCTATAAGCTTTTTTACAAATTCGGGCGGAAGAATACTCTGACTGCTTGATGTATCATAACGTAAGTTTTCAAATTTTCCTGCAAGACATTCCAGAGCCTCCTCCCATCTCTGATAGCCGCCGAGATGTGTTGCTGTTGCCTTGAGTTCAGGGAAATCCTCCATTACCTTTTTAAGATGTATCGGTCTTGAATACTCATATCTTTCATCGCCCATGTGTATAAGCAGAGGAAGTCTGCCCTCAATAGCTTCATATATTCTGTAAGCTTTTTTATCATCAATTACAAACTGCTGAAAATCCGGATGAAGCTTTACTCCTTTAAGTCCGAGAGATATAATTCTGTCAACCTCCCCTTCAATATCATCAAAATCAGGGTGAAGTGTTCCAAGTCCGATAAATTCAGGGTGCTTGTCACATTCATTTTTTATGAAATCATTTATGACTGTAGTCTGTTCGGGTACTGTAGCTGTTGAGCATACAAGGAACTTCTTTATATTATATTTCTCCCCTCTTTTAACAAGAGCCTCGCTGCTGCCCTCATCATACATTGCAAGGTCATAAAATTTTCCGATATTAACAGTAGCCTTCTGAGCTATTTTCTGCGGGAAAATATGAGTGTGTGCATCAATGACCTCAAAATCAGTATAGCTGAATGAACCTTGTTTCAAAACAAATAACCTCTTTTCAATATAGTTACTCTGAATATTCAGAATATGTCAATATTAATTTTATACCCTTTTTTTTTTAAAATCAATGAATAAAATTACCATAAAACTTCACATACTTTATTTATGATTAAAATTATACAAAAAAAGTATATGTAATAATGCTTATTGGTTAAATTGCTAAAGATTTTTTTTATTATTGACAATTAAAAAAAAACCAATTATAATGTTTTAGGACAAAAAAGACTGTTATATATTATTTATATAACTCTTTATAACTCAATATATAAAATTTAATATATGAAAAGGGGATTTTTATGTCATACGAATTTCTTCTGACGATAGCACTTATCCTTTTAAGTACTAAAGTCCTCGGGCTTCTCACCAAAACAATCAAACTGCCGCAGGTAGTTGGTGCATTGCTCGCAGGTCTGCTTTTAGGTCCTGCCTGCTTGGGAATAATTGAAGAAACCCCTCTTACTTCCGCACTTTCAGAACTTGGCGTAATCGTGCTTATGTTTTCAGCCGGTCTTGAAACAGACATCAATGAACTCAAGAAAACCGGCAAAGCGTCATTTCTCATCGCCCTCTTAGGTGTGCTTGTTCCTCTCGGCGGAGGATTTGCAGTAGCACATTTATTCAATACAGGCGAAAATCATCTTTCTTCAAGCCTGTTTCTCCAGAATATATTTATCGGCGTAATCATGACAGCCACTTCTGTAAGTATTACAGTTGAAACTCTGAAGGAACTCGGAAAGCTTTCAACAAAAGCCGGAAATGCAATACTCGGTGCTGCTATTATAGATGATGTTCTTGGCATAGTTGCCCTCACTATAGTAACAAGTTCTGCTGACCCGAATGTAAATATTGTTGAGGTACTTGTAAAAATAGCCGCATTTTTTGTACTGGCAGGTATTGCCGGAATACTTTTCCATAAGGGATTTGCAAAATGGAGCGGTCTTGTTGAACAGGACCTCCGAAGATATATTATTGTATCATTTGTTTTCTGTCTTTTGCTTGCATATGCCGCTGAAGAATTCTTCGGAGTTGCTGATATAACAGGTGCATTTGTTGCTGGTCTTGCTATTTCAAATACTCCTAAAAGTCCATATATCATGCACAGATTTGAAACTCTCTCATATATGCTTCTTTCACCTGTATTCTTTGCAAGCATAGGTCTTAATGTTGACCTCCCTGAAATGTCAGGTACAATAATCCTTTTCACCGTATTTCTTGTAATTGTTGCAATTATTACAAAGATTATAGGCTGCGGACTTGGTGCTAAAATCTGCAAATTCACAAATAAGGAGTCACTCCAGATTGGTGTCGGAATGATTTCAAGAGGTGAGGTTGCACTTATCGTTGCAAACAAGGGTAATGAAGTAGGACTTATGAATCCTGATAATTTCGGGCCTATCGTAATAGTGGTTGTTATCACAACTATCATTACTCCAATTCTTTTAAAGGTCGTTTTCAAAAATGATGATTCCCCTGATGACCCTCATGCTATGTATGACAAAAAAAAGAGCATAGAAAATTTTGAAAAGGAAATTCAGCAGCTCGCAAAGGGAAAACAAGTATAAAAATAAAGCCATGGAGTTTTTTAAATGCTCCATGGCTTTTGTATTTTAACATGAATTCGACAACCAAAAGAAAAAGTTTTGGTCAAGCTTTTGCGACAAGTTGCCGCCTCCGATTTTAAGTATTTTGTTTTATCCAAGCGGTCGGGTAGTTAAAAAATGTTATTATTAAGCAAAAAGCGAAATTAAAAGTTTTTGCCCAGCTTTTTTCAAAAAGCTGGTGGTTTCCAAAGGCAGAGCC
>JBJEQS010000278.1:0-1927 GCA_051881875.1 Oscillospiraceae bacterium | reverse complement strand
GCTCGAATGAGCGAAACGGGGGTGTGGGGGCGGCAGCCCCCGCCCTTCCATCGTTCAAAAAAGTTTTTTGTCAAACTTTTTCCAAAAAAGTTTGAGCAAACGCAGTTTGCTGAACTGAAATTATGGATTTACAAGTAAATAAAGACTGGCAAATATAGTTCGCCATTACAAAATAAATCTGTCGAACTCACATTAAAATAAAATCAAATTTATAAAGCCCTGAACGAAATCTGCATGAATATCGTTCAGGGCTTATTAAAAAGGAGTAATAACCATTTTCTATATGCTTATATAAGCATTTAAATTTCTTTTGTTCTTTATATATGTATCTTTTTTGCCTGCCTTAAAAATGATGGTCGGCTTTCATGAAGCATTTCAAATATTCCTTTCGGAAATACTTTTATCTTCCAGATTGTATTAAGCTTATGCTCTGAATACATTTTTCTGAAACTCACAATAAAATCTATCGGCAGAAGTATCACTGTAAATACTGCAATAACTCCGATTATTCCTGACGAAAGCTCCGCTGATTTTTCGAGAATAACCGGAAATGCTCTGTCCATAAAAAGAGTTATTATATATGCAAATCCTATACTTGTGGGAATTGAGGTATATTTTGTAATATGCATAGGAATACATGAATAATTCCAGTATTCAAAGCCAAAGAATTTTTCCACAAAGCTTCCCAAAAGTATTTCGCATATGCTCACCATAACAAATGATATCAGGAAATATGCTATATATTTCTGACTCATATTTTTCAATGAGATATTACCCGCCTGCATTTCCAGACTTTCAGGCGTTCCGAAAAGAAAATACATACCCAATACCATCACCGCATATCCCAAAAGAAACGGCAAGTGCATATTTCTGTTATCAATAAATCCTTTCGTACATAATAACCATATATTCTCAAGCATGAACCCCAGAAATGATATAACAACTGCCATTACCAAAAATGAAGTTATACTAACATTCATATATATTTCCCCTTTCTGTTGACATATTGAAATCAATGTGATATAATACACTTGATTCAATGTAACAATTGTAACATCAAAACATATGTAATGTCAATATATAATCCATCGGACTTTACATTATTCGTGCATAATGTAAAGCCATAACAAAAATTATTTAATTAAAGGAGAATTTAATATGAAAAATGAACTCGAAAAAAGGGATATCCTGAGAATGTCAAATGAAGAATCTCATCAGATTACTAAAGAATGTCTTCAGACTGCCCTGATACTGCTTATGGGTGAAAAACCTTTTGAAAAAATTACAATCACTGAACTTGTAAAACGTTCAGGAGTTTCCAGAACCGCATTCTACAGAAACTATAACTCAAAAGAGGATATACTTAATGAAATAAGTACTGACATCACAAATGCAATTGCACAGGCTTTCACAAGCGATAAATATGCTAAAGAACCTTATGAATGGTATGTCGAAATGTTTGCAAATATCCGTAAAAATAAAAAAGAGTTCGATTTGCTTCTTCGTGCCGATATGACTACAAATTTATTTGAAAATGCAATACAGATGCTGAAAAAAATCAATGTGGATAATGAAAGAAAATATGTAATAGGTGCTGCTTTAGGGGCTCATGTAGCAATAATCATCGAATGGTTTAAAAATGGTCTTAATGAATCCGATGAAAAAATGGCTGAAATATGTCTTTGTGCCAAAAATTCACTGGAAAAAGGCTTTTCATGTAAATGATGCAAATTATATAAAATGCATCACAAAACAATCGACATATTAGCTAAAATGCTGTATAATAAAACATATATAACTATTATTAATATACAATAAAAATAATTCCAGATTTTGAAGTATTAATGCATATCATTATTTACAGGAGATGTATTTAACGTGAGTTCGATGAAAAATTTTAAGAAAAAATAACCGAAAAACAAAAGTT
>JBJEQS010000277.1:0-1953 GCA_051881875.1 Oscillospiraceae bacterium | reverse complement strand
AGCTTTTGAAAAAGCTTGACCAAAACTTTTATTTTTGGTTGTCGAATTCAAGTTAATTTATTATCCATTTAACGCTGAATATAAATAATACGCTGTTATTGCTCCGCTTTCGGAATCCGGCACATATTCAGTAACATTTTCATCCAGCGAAATAAGTATATCCAGTATATCCTCTGCATTATCATTAATATCCTCAATCTGTCGGACTGTGCTTCCATAGATAAGTGCATTTTCCAGTCCGCCTATTACCTTTACATTGCATACATCTGCAAGTGTCTGACATATAATCTTATTCCCGCTGTCCTTCCCTGTCAGACATATGTATTTATATTCTTTTGAAACCATTCTGCTTAATTTTTCTATTGTTTCTGCATACGCAAATGCAATACTTTCATAAAGACATCTTGTCATCTCGCTTACATTCTGCGGCACATACTGATTTGAATTCTTACAATAATTCTGTATTGCAATAGGTATATTATCACTGCTTTCAAGAAATTCAGAATATGGATTTACATGACACTTGTATGGTTCGGCAGATACTGCTGTATTTTCCAGTTTTTTATAATTGCATGAAATATTTCTCTCATTAAAACATCTTACAGTATCATCTATAAGCTTTATCCCGTTTTCCTTATGCATAACCATAAATTTTCCATTATATATGCCTGTATTTTCAAATCCGCCTTCATAAGCAGATTTACTCAAAACAGGATTTTCAGAACATATTCCTATGGTTGTAACTGAATTTCTGCTGTCTATTATAATGGATTCAGGATATTTTGCAAGAATTACTGATATATCAGACATAACTGAGCCTGTAAGCTTTACATTCAATGAACTGCACTTCAGTTCTTCACATATCTCAGGCAGAAGCTTATAAGTACCCTCTGAAACTGCTTCCGGAAATATATTTCTTTTAAATCCGAGCATTGATATAATTTTATTTGACCAATCCCTTTTCTCGCAGTTCATAAGCTGTGATGAAAATGCATTGGTATACTCAGTATGCTTTTCGCCTGTGAGCATATACCTTATAAGGTCCGGCATAAGAAGAAATGTATCTGCATTTTCCAGCACATAAGGTCTTTTATCATTTTCAGCCATAAGCTGCACCATTGATGAGTATTTGTAAAGCCCTGCACCTGTCACCGAAAAAATATCATCCTTTTTAACAAATCTGAGTACCTTATCAATTATATTATCAGTGCGTATATCATCATAACACATTGGATTACTGATAAGACAGCCATATTTATCAAGCAAACCATATTCCATACCTAATGCTGATATACCGATGCTGTCAATTGTTCCGGCTTCATCAATTGCCTTGGATATTCCCTTTTTTATGTGGCTGATAATGCTCAGTATATCACGATAACGATGACCATTAATGGTTACCGGAGCATTACGAAAGCGATAAACCTCCTTTACAACAGCTTTTCTGCTGTAGTTATCATATGTGCAAAGTACCGCACTACATAAAGAATCAGTGATTTCAAAGCTGAGAACTTTTTTATTTCCCATAGTCTTTTATATCCTTTCCTTTATAGTACAGATTCCTTGGTGAATCTGCCTTTGTATATAAAAAACAAGTGCCTTAGTCATATTATAACGTTTTTCCTTATAAAAGTCCAGCAAATTAAGAAATCATATATAAATTTTGTCGACTGAAACCAAATAGTTCCGTTGATTATGTCACATATGCCGAAAAAATATTTTAAAAAAAACTTGACATATTTTCATAAACATGGTATAATATCAAAGGTTAATAAGCTTATCATAAGCCGGTGTGATGGAATTGGCAGACGTGCGGGACTCAAAATCCCGTGGTGGCGACACCGTGCGGGTTCGACCCCCGCCACCGGCATTAATAAAAAAATGAGGTACAAGCGTTTTGATATAATCCCCTTAGAGTAGACACTCGAAAAAACAAAAATTCGAGACTACACT
>JBJEQS010000276.1:0-1955 GCA_051881875.1 Oscillospiraceae bacterium | reverse complement strand
TTTTATCGATTAACGATTGTAGTTCAGGTTTTATAGGATTTCTTGATGGATTAAATTTAGCTGAACCATTATATCCAAAAGAAATATTTCCAGTATTCATGTCAACTGCTGCGCTTATCTTTGCTGGTTTATAAGCTCCACCACCAGACTTTCTTATTCCACCATTTTTAATATATGAATCAAATGAATTACAAAAAGTAACTGTTCAGGATTTTGAAAAGTTCTAAAGTAAAAAAATAAGTTTTCAACATAAATTTTAGTTTTCCCATTAAGAACGTTGATAATCTCCTGTGCACTTCACTAATAGAATAAATATCTTCTTAGTAGTATAATAGAAACATAGAATAATACGAAAAGAAGGTGATTTGGATGCCATTAAAAGATCAGAGTGAATTTATCAATTTTCTTATGGAGCAGAACAAAACTGCACTTGCGCATAATGAGAAGCTCATTGCACAGAATGAAGAACTCATTGTGCAGAATGAAGAGCTTACGAAAACAGTATCAGAACTTACAGAAAAAATAGAAGAGCTTACTAAGAAAATCTCGGAACTCACAGAACAGAAAAACAAGAACTCAAATAACAGCTCCAAGCCGCCTTCAAGTGACGGCTTAAAAAAGCCGAATAAAGACAGAAGTCTCAGAGAGAAAACCAATAAGAAGCAAGGCGGTCAACAGGATCATTCAGCAAGTAATCTTGTAGTTACTGATAGGCCAACATGCATTGAAAAAATAATTCCTTCCAAATGTCAGGCATGTTCTATGTGGGGAAAATGTAAAGGAAGTGCCTGCGAAGGAAAAAGAAGAAGTGTTATTGATATCGAAATAAAGAAAACAATAACGGAATACTGCAGTCTTGAAATTACCTGTCCGATGGATAATCAGAAGTTAAAAGGTGAATTTCCTGAAACAGTAAAAGGAAGATATTCATATGGAAATACTATTGCAGCATTTCTTGTAGCTCTCAATAGTGTGGGTGCAGTAAGCACTGACAGAATAAAAGAAATTGTAGGAAGCATATTCGATCTTCCGATTGGCAAAGGTACTATCGTAAATATGGTATCACGCTTCAGTGAAAAGGTTAAACCTGTTCTTGAAGTTATCAAAAATAGGATTCAAAATTCACCGACAGCACATTTCGATGAGACAGGATCTCGTGTTGACGGAAAAACCAGATGGATACATAATGCCTCAACATTCCTTTATACATATCTTCACTATAGTCAAAAACGAGGATTTAAAGGTATGGAGGATGCGGATGTGCTACCTAATTTCAAAGGTATAGCACATCATGATTGCTGGTCACCATACTGGAAATACAAAAATATTGACCATGCAATATGCTGTGCTCATCTTCTGAGAGAACTGAATGGTATAATTGAGAACCATCCGGAACAGAAATGGGCAGAGCACTTCAGGATATTGCTTTTGAATATGAAACGCACCAGGGAAGTTTCTATTTCATATGGAGAAGAAAAAGCAAATAAGCATTATCTTGAAATGTATGAAAAACAGTATGATGAAATTCTCCAGTCAGCATACGAAATAAATCCTTTACCGGTAATTGAAACAACCGGTAAGCGAGGAAGAAAGAAAAAAGGAAAAATCCGTGCGTTAATTGAACGTCTGGATAATTACAAGGCCTCAGTCTGCCTATTTTTCAATGACTTCAGAGTTGAATTTGATAATAATCAGGCTGAACGTGATTTACGCATGATAAAAGTGAAAACTAAAGTTTCCGGCTGCTTCCGTTCTGAAGATGGAATACGTGATTATCTTGCGGTTATGTCTTATGTTGGAACAGCTAAGAAACATGGAAAAAATGCTTTTCAGGCTATTCTTAATGTCTTTGAGGGCAATGTGTTTTTTGCTCTTGAAGGATGAAGTCCTGAACAGTTACATTTTTGCTATGATCATAGTAGTAAGAGGGCAACGCTGGGGAGCGTCCTGATTAC
>JBJEQS010000275.1:0-8449 GCA_051881875.1 Oscillospiraceae bacterium | reverse complement strand
CCTTTGGAAACCGCCAGCTTTTTGAAAAAAGCTGGGCAAAAACTTTTAATTTCGCATTTTGCTTAGTAATAACATTTTTTAACTACCCGACCACTTGGATAAAGCAAAATACTGAAAAGTGGAGACGGAAACTTGATGCAAAAAGTTTGACAAAAACTTTTACTTTTTAAAAATTTTTATTTCATCGAATTCACGTTGTAATAATATTTATCATAATTTGGTAAATATTCACGATAATTACAGTCGATATTTATAAAATATTACAAAATTAAAAATTGTTGTGACTTTTTTGATACCTGTATCGTTCTATTAATAGATAATGTTGTTATTTTAATATTATGAATAGGAGAATGTGAAATGAAAAAGAAAATAATAACTGCAATATCTGCAATAGCAATATTTGCATCAGGCGTGACAGCCGGAATTTTTCTCCCTGATGTAACAGCAAATGCGGATTTGTCATTCAACTTTGATGTAAACAATGACGGAAAAATAAATGTGAGTGACTTGATATTCCTAAAAAATTATATGATTACAAATGTTAAAAAGGAAATAACGGATTATAATGTAAAAATCATAAGAACTGAACATATTGATGGACTTGATGATATGGAAATTGTCATTAATTCATATGATGAACTTGCGGATTTTGCAGAAAAGTGCGGATATTCAGATTTTAAAACAATATATGATGAAGAATACTTCACAACAAAATCATTGATTGCAATATGCGTGGAATCAGACTACTATAGTTATTATGATTTCTGTACCATAACAACCGATAATCAGGTACTTAATGCCAATCTTGATATTGAAGTCAACTCAAATTTGAATATATATAATACTGATATAGTATTTCTTGAATACAATAAATCAGATTTTTCAGGCACACAATGCAATATCTCCAGATTTGAGATAAGCCTTGATTCTACAGTGCCTGTAACAGAATCAAAACCTGTAATATACCTTTATCCTGAAAAGGAAACGGCTGTAAATGTAAAACTGAATTACAATGGAATTCTTTCATGCACATATCCGCAGTATCCTGAGGAAACCGGCTGGAATGTTACTGCTATGCCTGACGGAACTGTATATAATGAAGATGGTCTGGAATATTCATATCTCTACTGGGAGGGCATTTCGGATATTGAGTATGATATGTCAAAAGGATTTGTGGTAAAGGGAGAGGATACAGCGGAATTTCTGCGTGAAAAGCTTTCATATATGGGACTTACCCCGAAAGAATACAATGAATTTATTGTTTACTGGCTTCCGAGAATGCAGAATAATAAATATAATCTCATATCATTCCAAGGAAAAGAATATACAGATAATGCGGTTCTTGATATTACTCCGAAACCCGACAGTATGCTCAGAATATTCATGAAATATAAGCCGCTTGATGAATATATTGAAATACCCGAACAGAAACTTGATACATTTGAAAGAAAAGGATTTGCTGTTGTTGAATGGGGCGGTTCGGAATATACATCAGATATTATGGAATAAAAGGAGAATATTGACATGAAAAAGAAAATAACGATTGTAATATCAGCACTTGCAGTATTCGGTTCGGGAATTATGGCAGGAATGATTATTCCAAATATATCTGCCGATGCAGATACAGTGCTTAGCTGCGATATAAACTGTGACGGTGAAGTAAATACAGATGATTTGGTTCTTCTGAAAAAACATCTCTTTGGAAAAGATATTGAAAGGACTATTGAAAATTACAGCCAAAGAGTTTTTATAATTCCATTTGCGGACATTATTAATGGTTCTGAATTTGTAATAAATTCCTATGATGAAATGCGTGAACTGGCAGAAAAATGCTGTTATTCACAGTTCAAAGTAAGATATGATGAAGAATATTTTAAAACCAAATCGTTGATTGCAGTATTTATTCAGACAAATACTTATCAGGAATATGAATATGATTTCTGTAACATCAAAGCTGATGATGATACACTCACATCATATCTTGATATTACAGCAGGAAATTATAAGACGTCATATGATGAAGAAATTTATTATTCAAAATTAACAAATGCAGTAATACTTGAATATGATAAATCAGATTTTTCAGGAAGCAGCTGTAAAATAATAAAAAATATGAATTCAAATGCAGATGAATCGGACGAGGATTCAACAACAGAAATTTACTATGAAAAGCCTGTAATATACCTTTATCCTGAAAATGAAACCGATGTTAATGTGAAACTTAATATCAAAAACGGAGAACTTGTATGCACATATCCTCAGTATCCGGAGAAAACAGGCTGGAATGTGACGGCAATGCCTGATGGAACTGTATACAATGAAGATGGTCTGGAATATTCATATCTCTACTGGGAAGGAAATTCCGATATTGATTATGATATGTCAAAGGGCTTTGTAGTAAAGGGTGAGGATACAGCGGAATTTCTGCGTGAAAAGCTTTCATATATGGGGCTTACTCCAAAGGAATACAATGAATTTATCGTTTACTGGCTTCCGAGAATGCAGAATAATAAATATAATCTCATATCATTCCAGGGAAAAGAGTATACGGATAATGCAGAACTTGATATTACTCCGAAGCCTGACAGTATTCTGAGAGTATTTATGGCATACAAGCCGCTTGATGAATATATTGAAATACCTGAACAAAGGCTGGATACATTTGAAAGGAATGGTTTTTCTGTTGTTGAATGGGGCGGTTCGGAATATACATCGGATATTATGGAATAAAGGGGCGGTCAATATGAGAAAATTGATAACATTTGTATCAGTGCTTGCAGTTTTAACAGGATATGGATATATAAACAACAGCATTGCTTCTGATATAAGCATAACAGAAGCAAGTGCAGAAGAAATTGAGAATGATGAAAACATTCTTACAACAGGTGAATGCGGTGAAAATGCAGTATATTCATTTGACAGCGAAACAGGTGTGCTTACAATAAGCGGTACAGGAGATATGTATGAATACAGCAATGTCAAATCAGATGAACCATCGCCTTTTCTCAAAAATGAAAATATAAAGAAAGTTATTATAGAAGATGGAATAACAGGTATCGGTGCGGATACATTTAAATGTTGTTCGGGGATTGAAGAAGTAATATTTCCTGATACTGTGACATATATAGGAAGTTCCTCTTTCATTCAATGCACATCTCTTAGTGAAATAACCATTCCTGAAAGTGTTGAGAAAGTTGGAAACTGGGCATTTTATGATTGCACAGGTTTAACTAAAGTAACAATTCCTGATAACAGCATGAAAATAGAGGCACTGGCATTTGGAAATTGTTCCTCATTGGAAGAACTGATAATACCGGACAGTGTTAACGCTCGGTTCGATGTGTTTGATGGCTGCACCGGTCTTAAAGTTTTAAAAATACCCGGAAATATCACATCACTCGAAAGCTATACATCATTTGACTGTTCAGCACTTGAATCTTTTATCATAGGAAAAAATCTTTCACAGATTGATATAAGGGTATTTTCTCAGTTCGGACAGCTTAAAGAAATAAAAGTTTCCGAAGAAAATGCAGATTATAAAAGTGTTGATGGCATACTGTATGATAAATCAGGTGAAACGCTGCTATGCTGTCCTCAGAAAAAAAGCGATATAACATTTACAGAAAATGTTATGTCAATCGGGGAAAAGGCATTTTATAAATGTGCGGGAATAAAAGAACTTGAATTTCCTGTGACAATAAAATACATAGGCAAGGAAGCATTTTCGGATTGTACATCAATAACAAATGTCACTGCCTTAGGCAATATCAACACTATAAATGAAAAAGCATTTGCAAACTGTACAGACCTTTCTGTTCTGAATTTTTTAAAGGGATTAAGCTTTATAAAAAAAGATGCGTTTGAAAACTGTCGTGTGATGAAGGAAATATATCTGCCATTAAACCTGATAAGTATAGAAAACAATGCTTTGGGATACTATCGCAGTTTGCAGACCGGCAACACAGAAAAAAATTATAACTTAAAAATATATGGATATAAGGATTCATATGCCTACGAGTATGCCGATATGCATGGCTTGGGATTCTGTGAATTATCCTATGAGAACAATAATGAAAATATTATTGGAAAGTGCGGAGATGATGCTGTATATTCAATGTATACTGATGATACGCTTATTATATCAGGCACAGGGGCTATGTATACTAATGTAATCGAAATGACAGAATATATACGCAATAACAGTAATATAACAAATGTTGTTATTGATGAAGGCATAACATCGGTTGCAGCATATGCTTTCAATGATTGTACAGGATTAAACAATATAATGATAGCTGATTCTGTAACTTATATAGGAAGTCATGCATTTGACGGATGCAGAAATCTGAATAGTGTGACAATGTCTAAAAATATACAGACGATAGGTTCATATGCATTTTCTGACTGTACATACCTTGGAAGCATAGTAATTCCTGACAGTATTAAATATATCAATGAATATACATTCAGGAACTGCATGAGCTTGAATTATGTAAAACTATCTGAAGAAACTTATTCAATTGGAAAAGGTGCATTTTCAAACTGCCTTTCACTTCAGACTATAGTAATTCCGGACAGCGTTAAGATGATATCAGCTTATGCATTTCATGGCTGTGCTTCTCTTTACAATGTTATACTGTCTGAAAATATTTACAGTATTGATGATGATGTATTTTCAGAATGTACAAGCCTTGAAGAAATAACTATACCGGACAACGTTGCATATATCGGAATATGTGCGTTTGAAAGCTGTACCGCACTTGAGAATATAATAATACCTGACAGTGTTTGTCAGATAAACAGATATGCATTTCTTGATACAAAATGGTATGATATGCAGCCGGACGGGGTTGTATATGCCGGAAAGGTTGCATATTGTTATAAAGGAGAAATGCCATCAGGTACATATCTTGAATTAAAACCAGATACAAAGGGAATTGCAGATTATGCATTTTTTAAATGTGAAAAATTAACAGGTACAGAACTCCCGACAGGACTTGAATGTATCGGTATATCAGCATTTGAGGGTTGTACAGGAATGAATGAAATTACAGTTCCGGCGAGCGTAAAAACCATGAAAGATTATTCTCTGGGGTATGAGGTATCAGATGGATTTATAATGTATGTATATCCATATTCAGAGGCAGAAAGATTTGCAAAGTCAAACGGAATTAATTTTGATTATATTTTTTCAGATATTAATAACGATGGAGAAATTACAACAGGGGATGCTCTTGGTATTCTTAATGCTTTAATATCTGTTACTGAGTTTACTGATGAAGAAAAAAAGCTTGCTGACCTTGATGGCGATGGTGAAATAACAACATATGATGTACTTATAATGCTGAAATATATTGTTGGGATAGATAATTAACGTGAGTTCGACAAACCAAAGAAAAAGTTTTGGTCAAGCTTTTTGCGGCAAGTTGCCGCCTCCGGTTTTTAGTGTTCGCCTTATCCAAGCGGTTGGGTGGTATAAAAAATGCATCAATAAAGCAAAGTGTCGAAACCAAAAGTTTTTGCCCAGCTTTTTTCAAAAAGCTGGCGGTTTCCAAAGGCAGAGCCTTTGGTCGCTCGAACGAGCGAAACGGGAGTGTGGGGACGAAGTCCCCACCTTTTAATTCGTTCATAAAAGTTTTTTATCAAGCTTTTTCCAAAAAAAGTTTGTGCGAACAAAGTTCGCAAAACAGGAACAATCAAATTTTTACAGAAAAAACTGTTGAATTTTCATAAAGTGTACGCATATGTCGGCAAAGGGGCGACCAATTGGTCGCCCCTACAAAAATTATCCATCGAACTCATGTTAAATAATAATCGTTATGATTTTAATCAACATTAGCAAAAGCCTGTTCAATATCAGCGATAATATCATCAACATTTTCCAGACCGCATGAAAATCTTATCATGCCGCCATTTATACCGGCTGCAACAAGCTGTTCTTCAGTGAGCTGACGATGAGTTTCACTTGCAGGATGAAGCACACAGGTTCTTATATCAGCAACATGAACTTCATTTGAAGCAAGCTTTAAGCTGTCCATAAACTTGATTGCATTAGGTCTTCCGCCCTTTATTACAAATGAGATAACGCCGCTGCAGCCGCTGAGATACTTCTGAGCGAGAGCATAGCCTTTATCTGATTTAAGACCGGGATATGTAACAGATTCAACCTTGTCAGATTTCTCAAAATATTCAGCAACTTTGAGAGCATTTTCACAGTACTGTTTCATTCTTACAGCAAGTGTTTCAAGTCCGAGATTGAGCAGGAATGATGAATGTGCAGCAGGGTAGCAGCCAAAATCACGCATGAGTTGCATTCTTGCTTTAACGATATAAGCCGCCTTGCCGTATGTTTCAACATATGAAATGCCATGGTATGACTCATCAGGCTCAACAAATTCAGGGAAATTGCCGTTAGCCCAGTTGAAATTGCCGCTGTCGACAATAACGCCGCCTGTCTGAACTGCATGACCGTCCATATATTTGCTTGTTGAATGTATAACAATATCAGCACCGAATTCAATAGGTCTGCAAAGAATAGGTGTTGCAAATGTATTGTCGACGATAAGCGGAACATTATGTGCATGAGCAATTCTTGCAAATTTTTCTATATCAAGAACGGAAAGTGCAGGATTGGCGATAGTTTCGCCGAATACAGCTTTGGTATTAGGTTTGAAAGCCTTGCTGATTTCTTCTTCGCTGTCATTCGGATTGATATATATACATTCAATGCCGAGTTTTTTGAGTGTGAATGAGAAAAGGTTTATAGTACCGCCGTATATTTCAGGTGAACTGATAATGCTGTCACCGGCTTTGCAGATATTGAGTATGGACATGAGAGTAGCTGCCTGACCGGAACTTGTACACATAGCACCGATACCGCCCTCAAGCTTGGCGATTTTTTCTTCAATAGCCATAGTTGTAGGGTTTTCAAATCTTGAATAAATAAGGCTCTTTGTCGGGTCATCGAATACAGCAGCAACTTCTTCAGTTGAATCATAAACATAAGTTGTACTCTGAACAATTGGTACAACTCTTGGCTCGCCGTTTTTGGGAGTATAGCCTTCATGAAGGCACTGTGTTTCAATTTTCATAATATAAAAAATCCTCCTTGCAGAAAAGTAATTACCATATTATTTTAACATATAAATGCTGTAAAATCAAGATAAAAGAAAAAATACTGCGGATATAAAGGGAAATATATCCGCAGTGATTGTATAATTATTCTTCATCTTCAGAATCGGTGTTGTCATCTTCATCAAAGTTGCCAGGGATATTAAGCTGCTTTTTAGGAATTCTTTTGAGTGGTGAATATATAAATTTTGAACAGCTGCTTGATGCAGGAGTAACGCCTACTTTTTCGCATAAAACATTAATTCCGTTCTTAGCTCTTTTTCCGAATTGACAGTATTCACATCTTGGCTGTATATCATTTCCGAAATATTTTCCGCCTTTTTCAAAAATACTTCCAATTTTCATATAAATCCTCCTCCTTTTTTATTTAAAAAGTCATTTTTGTATTAATTAATTATATTATAGCACATGAAAACGTATTTGTCCAGTAGATAATAAAAATTAATTGAATAAAATATATTGCCTATAATCCCTTTATAATAAATGCAGGTATCGGAGGACAGTTAGGACGGTTTGCAAATTCACTGATTATAACAGTATATTTTGTACTGTCGATAGTTTTAAGATATTCAATGACAGAATTCTTTTCATCAAAACCGGTGTCCTTGCCATAGTATATGCATATGCTCATAAGACCGCCGTCTTTAAGAAGCCCGAGCCCTTTTTCAATAGCAATTATGCTTGTATCAGCTGTAGTGGATATTGCATGATTGCCTTTAGGAAGCCAGCCAAGATTGAACGTTATGCATGATACGGAATCAAGTTCAGCGTATTTATCCATTTCAGTATGGCTTTCAAGATAAAGCTGATAGTTGGAAAAATTTCTGCTTTTTAAAAGATTATCTGTACTTTCAATTGCTTCGGATTGAATATCAAAAGCAATAACTTTTCCTGTATCTCCGACCAGTCCGCAAAGCAATGCTGTATCATTTCCACGTCCTGCGGTGGCATCAATGCATATATCTCCCGCAGAAACCTTTTCTCTTATAAATTTATGTGCTATATTCAAAGCACTGAATGTATTTCGCATATATAATCACCTCTTTTCCCGCTTTTTAAAAAAAAGCTTGCGGCGAACCGCCGTTGGCAATTTCGTTGTTTTTTATTTACCTGACCATTTTATGCTGATATATGGGTATATGTCAGGTAACGTGAGTTAGATGATTTGTTTTGTAGGGGCGACCAATGGTCGCCCGTTATAGTTTACTGAAAATTTCATCAGGCGGCTGAAAGCCGCCCAACCTTTTTTTATAAAAAGGTTGCCAAAAAACTTTTTTGAACGATTGAAGGGCGGGGGCTGCCGCCCCCACACCCCCGT
>JBJEQS010000274.1:0-1960 GCA_051881875.1 Oscillospiraceae bacterium | reverse complement strand
CCGCAAAAAGCTTGACCAAAACTTTTATTTTTGGTTATCGAACTCACGTTAATTATGTCTTAATGATTATTATACCATTAAAAAAGAGATTTGTCCACCGCTTTTTGAAAAAAGCAATATAAAAACTTTTAATTTGTATCAGACGGACTTCAGTTGAAGAGTGAATGTCGCAGAATATCATTGTCTGATTTGCCCATAAATCAATTTATAATATGAACATTTTGCACAATATACCTTAATATATGCGGAATAATGAAAAAAAACTTGAAATTTAAGAGTATCTGTGCTATAATATATAGCAAAAGTATTGAACAGGAGGTTTAATGTTATGAAGCACGTTAAGACTATCAATAAGGCTAACCTTAAAGAATCTGCTAAAAAAGGCGGCTGCGGACAGTGTCAGGCATCATGCCAGTCAGCCTGCAAAACTTCATGCACAGTAGCTAACCAGAAGTGCGAAAGATAAAAGTCTGTTTTTTATAATTCAATACGGATTTTTATATGCGAAAAAGGGACAGTCAGTGTCCCTTTTTGAATTTATTATTAAGGAGAGATTTTCTTTTATGATACATAAATATAAACTGAACGGCTATAATATTGTACTTGATGTAAACAGCGGCGGTGTTCATGTCGTCGATGAGCTTACATATGACCTGCTTGATAACGTTGAACCGCCATTTGCTGATGAATGTCCGGAAGATGTAATCGAAAAACTACAGAGATTTTATTCGGAGGAAGATATAAAATCCTGTTACAGCGAAATAGTTGAACTCTATAATGACAAGATACTTTTTTCCGAAGATGATTATGAAAAATATGCACAGTATGCGGTCGCATCTCCTGTAAAGGCGATGTGCCTCAATATCGCCCATGACTGTAATTTAAGATGTGAATACTGTTTTGCATCAACAGGCGATTTCGGCAAAGGCAGAAAGCTTATGGATTTTGAAACAGGAAAAAATGCTATAGATTTCCTGCTTGAAAAATCAGGCGACAGAAAAAATCTTGAACTTGATTTCTTTGGCGGTGAACCGCTTATGAATTTTGATACGGTTAAGAAGATTGTTGAATATGCACGTTCAAAAGAAGCGGAATTCGGCAAGAAGTTCAGATTTACAATTACAACAAACGGTTTGCTGCTCGATGATGAAAAAATTGATTTCATAAATAAGGAAATGTCAAATGTTGTACTTTCAATTGATGGCAGAAAGGAAGTTAATGACAGAGTAAGAAAACGTGTTGATGGTACAGGCTGTTATGATAAGATAATAGATTCATTCAGAAATCTCGTTGATAAGCGTGGAGAAAAGGAATATTATGTAAGAGGAACATTTACAAAATATAACCTTGATTTCTCGGAAGATGTATTCAGCCTTTATGATGCGGGTTTTGACCAGATTTCAGTAGAACCTGTTGTATGTGACGCATCTGAAAATTATGCACTCACAGAAAAGGAACTTCCGGCAGTATTCAAGGAATATGAAAGACTTTCAGCAAGAATTCTTGAAAATGAGAAAAAAGGAAAAAAATTTAACTTTTTCCACTTTATGATTGACCTTGACCAAGGTCCATGTGCAATCAAGCGTTTAAGAGGTTGCGGCTGCGGAAATGAATATGTTGCAGTTACTCCGGACGGCGATATATTCCCATGCCACCAGTTTGTAGGAATTGATGAATACAAGATGGGAAATATCAACGAAGGTACATTCAATCTTGAAATGAAGTCAGAATTCTCAAAAGCTCATGTATATACAAAACCTGAATGTAAACAGTGCTGGGCAAAATTTTATTGCAGCGGCGGCTGCAATGCGAATAATTATCAGTATATGGGCGATATTCACAATGCACATAAGCTTTCATGTCAGATGGAAAAGAAGCGTCTTGAATGTGCAATAATGCTTAAAGCAGCACGTCTTGAGTCAGAAGCTGAATAATCAGAATAAAAACAGCGGATTATTTT
>JBJEQS010000273.1:0-1972 GCA_051881875.1 Oscillospiraceae bacterium | reverse complement strand
CTTTCTCCTCCAATGGCGGAGAAGACTTCCGATGTGTCCTCGAAGAACTCTGTAAAATCAAAGACCCAGACATTTCTGTCCCTAAACCTGCAAAGTGGGAAAAAGCAGGAGAAATCATGGGAGAAAATTTCTCTCTCGCATACAGAACGGTTGATGCTCAATACTGGGGTGTTCCCCAACGAAGAATGCGTATCTACCTTGTCGCAGATTTTAATGGTGAATGTGCCTCAAAAATACTATTTGAGTCCGAAGGCGTGTCTGGGTATTCTGCGGAGAGCTTCCGAACGTGGCAAGAAACTGCCCGAAGTTTTGGAGATTGCTCTGAAGAAACAAGCAAAGGTCTGATGTTTGAGAATCATTCGCAGGACACGAGATATACAGGTCCTCTTGATGTAGCACAGACTGTATCCGCAACTTACGGAACAGGCGGAAACAATCAGCCTTTCGTGATTGAAAAGTTTCAGAAAGTATATGGCATTTGCGGAAAACATAGTAATTCAATGCTTTCAGATAATCCCAACAGCGGATTTTATGAAGCTGATACAGCAAGAACCATTGACACCAGCAATCAGTCACCTTGTAAGAATCAGGGCGGTATGGTTGTAATCGAGGGCAACGGCTCACGACCTTCACATCATGGTGACGGATACAAGGAATCAGAAACAATGTACACCTTGAATTGTACTGAGAATCATGCAGTATCTTATGGAATTGGCAGACCTGCCATGAATCAGGGATACAGCGCACGATTCAGTTTTCAGATTGAAGAAGAAACCTCACCGACACTTGTTGCATCGGGTGCAGGCGGAATTGCACACCCTGTTTACAGTTCTTCAAAAGCATCATTCTTTACTGCAGCCGAAAAAGAAAAAGCAAATACTCTTGTGGCATCGGACTACAAAGACCCGCCACTTGTAAATGACAGCACTCCAGAAGTCGAATATATTGTAAGAAGACTTACTCCGCAGGAATGTGCATTGCTCCAGGGTATGCCGACATGGTGGTGTGATGACCTGGGAACTGAAAATCCGACCGATACGCAGATTGACTGGTGGCAGAATGTTTTTGAAACATACAACAAAGCTATCGGAAAAGAGTGTAAACCCAAATCCCGTAAGCAAATTGAAAAATGGCTAAAAAATCCGTACTCGGATAGTGCTGCTTACAAAATGTGGGGCAATGGCATTGCAGCCTGTAACGCATGGTTTGTCCTTGCCGGAATAGCCTGTTATGCACAGAAAACAGGAGAATAATTCTACATATCTCACACTTGATATATGTGGCTTTTAGAGTTATCATGTGTACTACCAAAATGAAATGGAGGTTTACCACATGATTATTGAATTGGGACTTACAAGAAATGACCGCAAAGAACTGGTCAAAGCGGTCAGTGAGATTATTGGAGTACCTGCGGAATATCAGTATATGCCGACCTGTGCATACATCATCGGCAGAAATTATACAGTCACCAAGGAGGGCAATCTTGAAATCAGCGATTCTGCTGACAGCAAGGAAAAGGAACATCTTCTGTCAGAACTCAAAAACAGAGGTTACAGCATATCCTTTGAAGAAGAATCAAACAGTCTGACTGTAGAAATGCCACTGAACTTTGTTGATGATAGGACACTGAACAGAATCAAACGTATCATTGAAAACAAGGGAGAACTTTTCAAGGCAGCATTCAAAACTGACAGCCTTGAAATAAATCTGACGGAAAAGACAGTTGAATTTCCATGGTTCACAATTGAACAGGACAGCGATGCTGATGCTTACTGCAAATTCATTTCAATGCTATGCGAATTTGCGAAGAATCAAAGCCGTATCAACAACAAGCCTGAAACTACGGACAATCCAAAGTACACAATGCGATGCTATCTACTTCGCTTGGGTATGATTGGAGCAGAATACAAAGCTGTTAGAAAAGTTCTGCTCCGAAATCTTTCAGGCAGTTCAGCTTTCAGAAAGGTCGGTG
>JBJEQS010000272.1:0-1977 GCA_051881875.1 Oscillospiraceae bacterium | reverse complement strand
TTAGTAATAACATTTTTTTAACTACCCGACCGCTTGGATAAAACAAAATACTTAACGTGAGTTCGATAACCAAAACTTTTTCTTTTGGTTGTCGAACTCACGTTAATTAAAAAAGACCGTCCGCACAGTAATAAAACATAGCGGACAGTCTTTTTCCAAAAATAAAAATATTCAGTTTTACAGTGGTAAATCAGTTAAAATTAAGCGTAATAAAATCGTCGCCGATAAATTTTACATCAATAATCTTATTGCGTTTCTTTGAGTAAACGAAGAAATACATACCATTGCTCTCATAATTGCAGTTATAAATATCCTTTTTGCCGTTTATATTTTCGATGCTAACCTTTGCACATCTTCCACTTGCTTCATTTTTGCAGCTGAAAGCAGCGAAATTTATATCATTGTACTTATAGTTAACAAGTGGAAAATCACTTTTCTTTTTAAGTGAAATTTCACTCTTTGGGTCACATATGCATACAAAAGGACTGTTATTTATATTAGTCTTGGTTTTTTCGCCTATATTCATATTACGGGGCAGATTAACAGGTTCAAGATAATCAGAATTATCTTCATACTTAACTGCAATATAAATATAATCATCTTTTGATTTTCTCAATGATACGAAGTAATCGTTCACCGGAACATTCATCTTTTCAGGGAACATAATACTATGCAGTGATACGTTTTTAGGCGAATCAAGAGCATTGCTGAGCCAGTTTTTAGAAATATCCACTTCTTTTTCAAGAATTTCATAGACCTTATCATAATCAATATCCTTAAAAATAATATCGGGATTATTGATAAGCTCGTCAGAGGATTCAACCCATCTGTCAGTAAGACCAAGTTTTTCGAGCAGACTTCTTATTCTGGAAATTGCCCAGCTTTTCTGAACAATTATAAATTTCTTTCTGAATATTATTGAAAAGCATACACAATGATATGAGTCGGTAATAACATATTCAGCATTTGCAATATTATAAATCCATTCTTCAATTGTTGTATCAACAAGATACGGCTCATCAAAATTCTTCTTTTTGAGTTCATATTTTTTCTTTGTTCCGGGACCCATATTAACTCTCGGAAGACCAAGTTTTTCAGCAGTAAATCTTATAGCCTTGTTGTAATCAGCACCCGGAGTAAGAGTATATACAGTAAGGAATTTCCCCTCTGATTTTCTTTCAGCATTTTCAGCAATCTCAAGATATTCCTCTCTGCTGACAAGGAAAACAGGGTCAAGAACATGAACAGCTGATGAACCATAGTATTTTCTGCAAACATCAACTCCATCAATTTCTCTTACAGCAATACTGTCTAACTTATTGAGATTTTCAAATGTTTTGGGATAAACCTCCGGCTTGAAATCTATAACTGTAGGTACTTCAAAGCCGAATGAAGCGGCATATGCAATTTTCTTTTTTGAATCATCGACAAAGTTAAGGTAATATGATAATCTCTTTCCTGAGAAAAGCTTATAGTTCCATATCTGGTCGGAACCGATAACAAAAGTATCAGCAATATTATTATATTTTCTGAATTCTTCCAGTTTACGCTGCATAGTAAGATTTGTATATCTTTCAAAGAAATCTTCTGATTCCGAAGCAGATTTTCCTTTAGGCGGTCTTATCATAACAACATTTTTTCCGATATTGCTCATATATCTGTAAAGAGCAAAATAGGTCATTATTCCGCCATAATTTGAACCAAGAGTATTGCCATATAAAGCAACATCATATTTTGACTTGATATTTGCCTTTTCAGCTTTGGCGAAATCAGTTTTTGCAAGACTTCTTAAAAAATTATCTCTGTTCGAATGCATCTGTCTTGTAACATTTCGTCTGTTCTTGGTCATTGCCTCTTTTGTTGAGATTTTGTTAAGCATATTGAATTCCGGACGAATTTCCTCAAAAACAGCAGCAGCCTTGGCATTATTTATTGTTATAACAGAAATACCGTTATCATTATCAATCCAGTCAGGAT
>JBJEQS010000271.1:0-8571 GCA_051881875.1 Oscillospiraceae bacterium | reverse complement strand
TATCATAAAATCAATATATTTTCAGTATTTATCAGAAATAGAATACAAATTTATAATTATTTACTTTATATACAACACAGCCAACAGCAAGTACAGCCAATGCCCATGCAGCACAGAATATATGCAGCTTAGCATCAGGTATAGTGCCATATATTGTAATCTGGCGGAAATATGTTATATAATCATATATAGGGTTGATATAAAGCAATTGCTGAACCTTTTCCGGAAGCCTGTCTACTGTATAGAATACCGCTGAAAGATAGGTAAGCAGCTTTAAAAATATGCCATACAGATAACTTGTATCCTTAAAGAACACAAACAGAGCAGAAAGTATAAGTCCCATACCTATATTCAGTATAACAAGGCACAATACAGGATACAAAAGCAATACGAACTTCCATGTAAACGTTATATGGTCAATAATCAGAAATACGCAGTAAACAAGAAACGTCAGACCGAAGTTAATTATTGAGGCAACATTTTTGGAAAGAAGAAAAATATATTTGGGGACATTTATCTTTGAAATGATGCCTGAATTTGCAACAAGCGAGTTCATGCCGGAACTGGTTGCTTCACTGAAATATCCTGTTATAAGCAAGCCTGAAAAAAGATATGAAGAAAAGTGCGGAGTTGTTCTTCCAAAAAGATAGGTAAATACAAATTTCATTACAATAAAGTCGCATAAAGGTGACAAAACGCTCCACATCATACCCAGTGCAGTTTTTTTATATCTTTTCTGAAAATCACGTTTAACAAGCTGTTTAAAAAGGAACCTGTAATCTTTAACACTTTTCTCCAAATCATATACCTCCTGTTTTATTCACACAAACCATATTTATATATACATCAAAACACAACATCATAAAAAATGATGTTATTTTCCATATATTTCGGAA
The DNA here is from genome assembly GCA_051881875.1 of Oscillospiraceae bacterium. Lineage (GTDB taxonomy): Bacteria > Bacillota > Clostridia > Oscillospirales > Ruminococcaceae > UBA5884. The sequence goes on along the minus strand of JBJEQS010000271.1, from coordinate 7,675 downwards.
ATTCTTTTCTGTGATTCAGGATTTCCGGTTATCTCAATACTTTTTATTTTTTCATAGACACGTCTGCAATTCTCCTTGTCATTATAAGCAAAGAAATTGTCAATTCTTTCTCTGTAAATGTCTTTAAGTTTACAATCATTTTCCATATACTCAATAATTCTCTTAACTGTATCTTCAAGAGTATATTCAACTTCACCGAAGCCGTCACGCTCTGTATCAAAATATCCCTTTTTGTAAGTATGACCGCTGTAGAATTCTTCCTCATCGAAGTGGCAGTATACAACAGGCTGATGCATATAAACGAAATCGAATATAGCTGATGAATAGTCTGTAACAAGCAGACTGCTTTCAGCATATACCTCACGATAATTTTTCTCATATTCATAAATTGTCACACGCTCATTGTGTGTAAACTCGTCAACGTGTTTCAGGAACATTACATGAGGCATAAAGCATATTTCATAACCATACTTTTCCGCAGCATCAAGAAGCTCATCATTATTGATAAGGTCATTATAGAAATTAAAATATCTGCTTGAAGTAAAATTATCATTGACACGCCATACCTTTGTATTTGCTTCTTCATCAAACACTCTTGTGGTAAGGAATTTTCTCCATGTCGGGATAATAGTAATTTTTCTTTTGTCATCACGATAGAGCTTGTCCCATCTCGGAAGACCTGTAAGCCATACTTCATCTTTGGTGAGATGGAATTTAGGCTCAAGCATAGCTTCATATTCACCATAAGCACTTGTAACAAACCCCCGGAAGTTTCTTCCGAATCTTCCCATAACTTTTCCATGGTCATTATTGATGACACCATGCTGAAGGAAAATAAATTCAGACCTTCTGAACATATCTCTGAAATAACACACATCGTCATTGAATGGATTATTTACAGCTTCTGTCATCTGTGAAGAAATAACAAAATCAGCAATTACCTGTAATTTTTTGTGTTCAGCAGAGAAAGGCTCTATAACTTTACCTGTTTTTCTTAATCGCTGATAAGCCTCTGACTGATTTGAAAGTATAAAATAAACATCTATATCCTCATCATTTATTTCAGAAAGGTAGCTGAAAAGAACATCAGCATTATCATCAGCCCTGTCGGTTCTGTCAGTAAGAAGCCATATCTGTTTTTTCTTATTTCTGTAATTTTCCCAGAAATAATTTCTTATTTCAATAATTTCGTCTGCTCTTTCAGGTTCTTTTTGCATAATTGAATTCTGGAATATTTCTTCCTGTTCTGCCCTGTCAGCTTCATTGCTAAGATGATAGATTATCTCATTATCCTTGACTGTAAGCATATAGCCGTCTTTATAATAATACTGACCTTCAACAGTTCCATCAAGCTGGAACATATCCATAAATTCAATTTTTTTCTTGACGCAGCGGATTGAATTCACATTATTTACAAATTTCAGGCTGAATGATTTTTCAGTAAGCGGTATAACTGCCTTAAATCCCTTTTCATATGCATATACTCTGTCAAAATAATACCTGTCTGATAATCTTTCGACCTGCTCACATTCAATAATTTTTCCGTTTACCATAACATTTGCTGCGAAGTCTGACATTTTAAAACAAGCCGGAACATGAGATATGCCCTCGATTATAAGCGAATCATTTTCTATCTCCATAAGTTCAAGTCTAACAGGGAAAGATGAGAAATCATAGGCCGCTGTATTATTATACATAATTGTAAAATCGTCATAAAATATATCAAGATTGCATGGTCTTTTATATTTATGACTGAGGAAAAAGATTTTATTGAATCTTGTTGTATTAAAATCCATTATAATATTATCATCTATCTCACTGAGCAGAGAAGAAAATTTTTCCCATATTTCTGAATAGTCATAATCAGGATGATGATACTGCCCCATGAGGTCTTCCGAATTATTAAATATATTCATCACATCTGACAATACCATATTCTGAATATAATTATACAGAAATCCATTTTTCTGTTTTAACGAAGAACAGATTGAAATAAGTTTGTCAATGCAGGCTGAAAAATCATTTACACTGAAATGAATATCACTTCTGTATATATCCGAATCAGAAATAAAGTTTTCACAACTCAGGGCTGCCATATTATTTCTTCTGCTGAAGATATTTATAAGCAATGATGTTTCATCATATTTTTCCATACCTGATGATTTTTCACGAATAACATTTGACTTAACAAATAACCCCTTCATTGTTTTCGGAAAGAGTTCAGAATTCTGAAGCAGATGAACATTATAATCATACTCCTTGAATGCATTATTATAAAATGCATACTTTTCATTGACATTCTGAATAAGCATACCTGCAATGTCTGCATTGCCCTTTACCTTCTCAATATAATTATATGCAGATTTAAAAGCACCTGACGAAAAAACATCGCCTGCATCAGTTATTGTAACATAATCTCCATCAATACAGTTAAGTATTTTGCAGATTGTAATATCCTGAAAATCCGAATAATGTACTTCATAATTATCCTTATAAGTTTCAAGATAAAATTCAGCCAGTTTCTTTAATGCAGAATCATTTTCAGGAAGAATCAGTATTATCTTTATGAATGTTCTCCAGCTGAAAGACTGATTTTCAATGCTCACAATAGTCTTGGTAATATCTGATTTATTCATAAGAGAATCTGTTTTTATTATCACAGTTATCTTTTTACTCATTTTATTTCCCTCATTATAATTTTATTCATAAAATTCATGATTTAAAGAATTACTTTTTTCTTCTGAGTTTTCGTGGCAGCCATGTAATCATCAGTGCAACTTTAAATGTTGTGGCATTTCTTACATTATCTATGTAAGCCCTCAGTTCAGAAACAGAATACTTCGCATTCTCATCAAATACACCGAAACTTCTGTTAATTTTTCTTGCAAGTCTGAAAGTAAAGGACTTTCTTATCTGCTGTATTTCATATGTAAGCTTTTCTTTTTCAGTATTATTTTTTACAGATAATTTTTTACCTGTTAACCGGCAGAGAACTTCTTCATAGAAGAATGTGTTTCTGCAGTTTATCCAGAAAAGTTCTGAATAAGTTCTGTCCGGATGACTCCATGGCTTTACAGATGATGTATAATGAATTATCCATGGTTCACCCGAAAGGAGCTTATTGTATCTTTCCTTATAGTTCAGCATAAAAGAGCCGCTTACTGCATCTCCGAACTGATGATGCCACTGGAAATTCCATCTGTCATCAAGCATAAAAATACTGTTCCGGCAAGCTGCGTTTATAACGTCCTGGTCAGGACATGGAAGTTTGTCATAACTTCCGAGAAGTTCAATACACTTGTTTTTCTTATCTTCCATTATAAATTTATGCGTATTTATGATAAGTACGCCTGAATTGCAGTATTCTTTTAATTCAAGCTTCAAACGATTTTTAACATGATTTTCAAGATTGCTTCTCAGAAAATTATTTACTGCACCGATACAGTTTTCACCAATTGCGGTATCATACAGCAAAGAAATATCCCTGTTTACAATAACATCGCAGTCAAGATAGATAATCTTGGGATATTTTGAAAATATTTCCGGAATAAGCCATCTGTAATACATCTGCTTTGAATAGTGACCAACTGAATATAAATCTATTCCATTGAAACAGTTTTCAACATTCCACAGTGTAACTTTCAGATTGGGATAAGATATCATTTTCAGTTTTCTTTTTGCATTATTTGTAAGATTACTGTCAATCAGAACATTTACATCATAAAAGAAGCCGGAATTTGAACATCTGTAGATTGATTCTATAGCAGCAGCAGTATAAGGTGCATAGTTGGTATCGGTTGCAAAGACAACAGGAATGACTTTTTTGCTGTATGAAACGGAAGATAATTTATTTACTTGTTCCTTTGCAGCTTTCATATCTATGTTGCGTTCAGTATGGTATATTCTCTGAAGCGGCTGTTTTCTGAAAGGTGACAGCATATAGTATTTCATCCATTCATCAGCAAGAGGAACATCATAGAAATACCATGGTTTAAGCTTTGAAGAAAAATGCATTATCTTTATTTCAGGAAGTATGTCATAGGCAGATTCATATTTCTTATTATAAAAGGAATTAATTTTTCCTATGTCATATCTTCCTTTTGATTCAATGAGATTTATATAGCAGCAGTTATATTCCACTGAAAGCTGATGTACCTTATCTTTAAAGACGATATTGAAAATATTCTGGTCCATAAGTGAAAAATCATTGTAATTCTTCTTTGTTTCAATAAGAGTTTCACATATATTATTTTCACGCATTTTTTTCAGATTGAGCAGCATAACACCGGAATTGAAATAATCTCTGCCTGATATATCGCCGCCGATAGACTGCTTGTCATAAAGAACCTGCGGCAAATCACGAACAGCGGCAACATAATTATCACCAAGCTCAGTGTTATACAAATCAACAAGATTATCTCGTACAATTATATCGCCGTCAAGATACAGTATCTTATCCATATCCTTAAATATTTCAGCAATCTTGAATTTAAGGAGTGCAGTTGTAGTTGCAGCAAGATATCTGTTATCATTATTTTTATGAAGCAGCTGGAGTTCAGATACATCACATTCAACAACATTTATATTCACATTCTTATATCCATGTCCTGCATCAATAAGATTTCTTTTAGAAACGTATGAAATTCCCGAAGGCGTCATAATGTTAATATTATAGCTGTACTCGTCAGATGAGTTTTGGCATATTGATGTAATTGCCACAGATGTAGGAAGAATATATCCATCATCTGCAATAAAGCATACATTTATATTCATTAGTATAATTACCTCACTAAAATGGCAGAATTTTCTCAGCCGTATAATTAAATACAGCTGAGAAAAATTCCTAATCTCTCATATATATATCTCTTGTATAAACCTTCTCTGAACATGAATTCAATTCTTCTGCATAGCGGTTTGATGCTATTACATCTGATATTTCCTTAAACTTTTCAATATCATGTTCAACTCTGTAACCATAAAAAGTATCCTCTGAAACAGTTGGTTCATAGATTATAACTTCTGCATTCATAGCCTGAAGTTCACTCATTATATCAAAAATAGCACTCTGTCTGAAATTGTCTGAATTTGATTTCATAATAAGCCTGTAAATTCCAACAGTAATTTTTCCTGATATTTTTTCAGACCTGCCGAATTCAATCAGCTTGTCAGCGATATACTTTTTTCTTGTGGCATTTGAATTCACAATAGCTTCTATCAGATTCTGAGGAATATCCTGGTAATTTTTCAGCAGTTGTTTTGTATCCTTAGGGAGACAGTATCCGCCATATCCGAATGATGGATTATTATAATAATTGCCGATTCTCGGGTCAAAACACATACCCTCAATAATCTGTCTGCTGTTAAGTCCTTTCATTTCAGAGTATGTATCAAGTTCATTGAAAAAGCTTATACGCAGAGCAAGATATGTATTTGAAAAGAGTTTTATAGCCTCTGCCTCTGTTGAATCCACAAAGAGAACCGGGATATCTTCTTTTAATGCTCCATTTTTCAATAAATCGGCGAATTTTTCTGATGATTCAGTACTGCCGTCTTCTGATTTGCTTACAATAATTCTTGAAGGATACAAATTATCATAAAGAGCCTTTCCTTCACGCAGAAATTCCGGACTGAAAATGATATTGCACATACTGTATTTTTTTCTTATTTTTCCGGTAAAGCCGACAGGTACTGTAGATTTTATTACAATCACTGCCGAAGGGTTTATTTTTGAAGCTCTCTCTATTACCGCTTCAACAGATGATGTATCAAACCAGTTTGTTTCTTCATTATAATTGGTCGGAGTTGCTATTATAATAAAATCTGCATCTTTATAAGCAGCTGTATCATCATCTACAGCTGTCAAATCAAGATTTTTAGTTTTAAGGTATGAAATAAGTTCCTTGTCTGATATCGGAGAAATTCTCTCATTTATCATTTTTACTTTTTCTTTCACAACATCATAAATAATAACTTTATTATTCTGTGCAAGAATAACTGCATTTGATAATCCTACATATCCTGCACCTGCAACTGCAATAACCATATAAAAAATCCTCTCCTAAATCAAATCACTCAGAAATTTTTCATTACAAATCATTATCTGTAATTTTATCAATTACCTTACAGAAATTTTTATAATAAATTTCGGGAGTCGATGTTGAAATAAAGTTTTCATAAGACCTTTTTCCAAACCTGTCCAGTTCATTATGATTTTCAATCATATATTCAAAAGCGTGTGCCAGAGCCTCAGCTGATGATGTTTTTACAATCAGACCATTGCTGTCAACTATATACTTTGCTCCGACATTTTCGCTTAAAATAAGTGCTCTGCCATGCAATGCTCCCTCAAGTGCCGTAAGTGAACACGACTCATCAAGCGAAGGAACAATTACAACATTTACAGAATTATAAAAATCATGCATTTTTTTTCTGCTGGCAATTACACCATGATATATTACATTCTTTCTTCCCGTAATATCAAGTTTTTCCCAGTAATCCTTTGACCATACCGGCATTTTTCCGGCAATATGAAGCACAGCCTTATCACTGAAATTTTCTGGCAGAAGTTCCATAGCTTTCAAAGCGACATCCTGACATTTTCGTTTTTCAACAGTTCCGGCTATAAAAAAATGCACTTTATCATCTGCCTTATTTTCAGCAGGTGAAAAGTCCTCATCAAAGCTAATAAAATTATGAATAACATTTAAATCCGCAGGATGATAATTTTTTCTTATAAAATCTTCAGCATACTCACTTACACATATAATATGCTCCGCATTATTTATACAATCATCGCTCATTTTCATATTTGTCATTATCTCCGGCAAATTCTGTGCCTCTCTGATATATAGTATCGTTCTGACAAATTTCTGAGCTTTCAATGCAAACTCTCCGCAAAAGATTGTATTGCAGATAACCAAATCATATTTTTCGCTTAAAATATTATAATCGAAATTAACAGGATTAATATGATGCACAAAAAATCTGCGTTTAAAAAATTCCTTTTCAAAAATTCCTCTTGTAAGTGTTGCAACCTTGACATTAAAATTTTTCGACCTTAAAAGACAAGCTATATTAAGCAAACTGTTTGGTGCACCTGTATAACTCATTTCATGCGATACAAGCAGAATATTTTTTATTTTCATAATAAAACCACAACTTTCAATGCAGCATCAGCACTAAAAATTTATTATATACATGACAGATAAAACAGTAAGATGAGCATTTGAAAATCATGTAAATATAATAGAAATACTTTATACAATTCTAACTGACATAAATTCGATAGATTTATCTCAGCAGCGGTTAACTGAATTCGCCATTTTTTGTTTACAGATAAATTCATAATTTCTGTAAAATCAGACACCATCTCATGCAGGGATTACACCATTTGCAGAATATTCTGCGGCTAAGGAATTTCACTTTCTGCAAAAGATTTTGCCTTTAAAAACCACAATTTTTTCTGTCGAACTCATGTTAATTAATTATATCATAAAGCATAATTTTTGTCAATATACAAATAATCATGCACGTTAAAGCAAATTTGACCAGTTACTCTCAAAATATAAATCCATACACAAAAAATCCTCCATAAAAATGGAGGATTTTAGAAATTCATCTTAAACAACGTGAGTTCGATAGATTTATTTTGTAATGGCGAACTATATTCGCCAGT
>JBJEQS010000270.1:0-8579 GCA_051881875.1 Oscillospiraceae bacterium | reverse complement strand
AAGGCTCTGCCTTTGGAAACCGCAAGCTTTTGAAAAAGCTTGACCAAAACTTTTACTTTTTGAGTTAACTTTATTTTATCGAATTCGCATTAAAAAAGATGATGTATTAAAATACATCATCTTTTTTTATTATATCCTTTACTATTTCAGATGCTATTATAAGTCCTGCCGCTGACGGTACAAATGCTGTACTTCCCGGAATAAATCGCTTTGCACACTGTTCTTCCGTTATCCCTGATGGTTTAATCGGCTGTTCCTTTGAATATACAACTTTAAGTTTTTTTACCCCTCTCTTTTTCAGTTCATATCTCATAACTTTAGCAAGAGGACATACTGATGTTTTATATATATCACTCACTTCAAACATAGCAGGATTAAGCTTGTTTCCTGCACCCATTGAGCTTATAACAGGTGTACCGCATTTCTGAGCCTGCATGATTATCTCTATTTTGGCGGTAACTGTATCAACTGCATCTGCTATATAATCATATTTTGTAAAATCATATTCCGCAGAATTTTCAGGCATATAAAAAACATCATATGCATTTACTATTGTATCAGGGGAAATATCAGCGATACGCTCTTTCATTGCCTGAGTTTTTAACATTCCTATGGTTTTATGTGTTGCGATAATCTGCCTGTTTATATTGGTAATTGATACTGTATCATTATCAAAAAGGTCAAGAGTGCCGATACCGCTTCTTGCAAGTGCTTCAGCAACATATCCGCCAACACCGCCTATTCCAAATATTGCAACATGGGCATTTTTCAATTTTTCCATTGCTTCACTTCCAAGAAGCAATTCTGTACGGGAAAACTCGTTTACTATAAATATCATCCTTTCCAGCAGGCGGCTGAAAGCCGCCCAACCTTTTTTTATAAAAAGGTTGCCAAAAAACTTGCGGCGAGCCGCCGCTGGCAATTTCGTTGCTTTTCTTGATTGGTGCGGTTTATACCTACCCGACCGCTTGGATAAGATGGATTTTTTACTGACACTACGATTATTTGTCAGGTAAGTCGCATATAATTGACAACCATAAAAAAGAATATTGACTAAAAAGTGGAGGCGGCAACTTGCCGCTATTCCGGAAATTGTACGCTTCCGGGTATATCCTCATCAAGTATCATCGGAATATCCTTATCAACGATAACATCTCCATATATATCAGTTATCTTGAATGTGAACGGCCCTGCTCCCATCTCCATACTCTCAAAATAATTGTAATTTCTTCTCGGCAATTCAATCCATTCTCCCTCATCATTGAGATATGCAAGCTTGGCTATAGGATACTTATGATTTCTTACCTGCACTCCGCACCAGAATTCTGTACTTCCCTCTTTAAATCTGTATGATACAGGCTCATCAGTATCAAGCGGAACTATTTTCCATGAAACAGGAACTCGTCCGTCCACAGGGTCTGCAATAAGTGGAAATGCATCAACATATAAATCAAGGTCGCCCTTTTTGCCCTCAGGTAGTAAATCAGTAACAAGCATATTTATCGTACCTCTTACGCCTGTTACCTCGATATATGCCCCTGCAAGCTGTGCATTGTTATAATCAAATATATTCATGGCAACTATCCAGTATCTGTCCTTATCAACAGGGTCAAGCATAGCACAGCCTCCGACATATCCTCCGCCGTAAAATGTTCCGTCACCTGTATGTACAGTACCCTTTGGTTCAAGTATTGCCGATTCATCTATCGGATATTCTTCGGGTATATCATCTGTTTGCAGTCCGAGTATCTCACGTTTTATATTTATAAATTCCGCTGTCATATCATTTTTTTGCATAACAATTTCATTCTGTATGTATATGCTGTCGAAAATATCGGTTATCCCGTCATTATTTTTATCAGTAACCGATACAGCACTTATAGTCTGAGTAAGCATTGATGCTGATATAAAGGATATTACAGCATTTTTCCAAAGCTTCATAAAAATATTCACCTCGATTATAAATAAAATCAGCAGACAGACATTTGTTATAATCTGCCTGCTGACGCAGTATCAATTATTTTAAGTAATCTTAGAATTTTGTAATGTCCTTGATTAAATATTTTTTAAGCTGTGACAAATCCTTTACATCAACTATGCCATCTTTGGTAATATCTGAATTTGCAAATGCCTGCGGTGTGAGTGTAACCATCTTTACTATACTCTGGCTTATCATTGTTACATCTCTTATATCTATTTCTTCATCACAGTTTGAGTCACCGAGTAAATCAGCATCAGGAAGGTCAAGTGTAGTAGTTGCTTCGGGTGCTGATGTTTCCGGCAATGTTGTGGTTGTTGCTTCTGTTGTTGCCTTTGTTGTAACAGTAGTTTTATCCGGTTCTGATGTAACCGGTGCTGTTGTAACTTCCGGAACGCTTCCGTCAGGTTCAGTACCGCCTATAAGCACACCGTTTGAATATACGCATATGTAAGGAGCTTCAACTGCACCGTCCTCAATCCAGTTTGTATCAACCTGAACCATATCCTGCAAGCTCCAGTCATTTGTCGGGTCCCAGCTGTTTCCCCATGCATATGTTCCGATAGCAAACTGATACTTTTTATTTGAATTTGCTACTGCAAATCCCGGCCATGATATTTCTGCATAGTATATTGAATCTTTATAGTGATGAGGACCTGTAAGCTCTGCGGCATAATCTGTTTCAGCCTGTGTCTGGTCATAGAGCTGTCTTAACTCCATACTGTCGGCTGTTACTGAACTCATTTCGGACGCATCAAAATAATATCTTACTGATATATCCTTTACAGGCTTGTTTGATGTTGAACGTACATACATGGTAATTTCATTTGCCTTAGGGCCGTCTGCCTGGTCAATCTGAGTATAGAAGCCCTCTACCCAGAATCTTCCGCCGCCTTCTTCCTCACCGTTTCCGCTGTCATCTACAGCCGGCGGGAAATCAGGAGTTACTTCCATGTCAGATGTTCCGAAATATTCATAAAGACCTGCACACGCTCCTACAAATGCGGCATTGTAGTCGATTGTAACTTCATTATAAATCCAGTCAGCAGTTACATCATTATGGTTATCTTCAGCGTCAGGGCCGCCTACCAATGCACCATAGAGTACATATCTGTGTTCATCCAAATCCTCACACTTTGTAAGACCTGATGCGGCACGATGATGCGGGAATTTTGCGGCATTATCGCTGTATCCAACAATATATGCTCTGTTCATCGGGTTATCGCCCATGAGATATTCCATCTGTCCCTTTGCCCATTCGCTGTATTCAGATGCACCGCCATGGTACTTGTCATATACAAGAGCGATAAGCTGTGCGGCTGTATTGTAACGGGCTGAACCCCATGTATTGAGCCAGAAATATCCTGCCGGAGTTATAGTTCCTATACCGCCTGTCATATATGTTTCAACAGCCTTTGCAACTGAATCCCAGCAGTTCATTTCCTCATAAGGACTCTTTTCAGCGGCAACCTTATATTCCTCGATAAAATCAGGATATGTTTCAGATATTTCACCGAGTATGCACTGAACACCACTCCACATATCATTCCAGCAGTATACATAGCATGGTGCTGCATAGTAATCATAGTAAGGGAATATTTCTTCGAGATATGCATGGTCGCCTGTTATCTTATACATCCATGCGGCTGCCCAGCAGTAATCATCTTCCCACTTGCTTGACCTGTAATAAGCCTTAGGACCTTCCTCGTTGATGCTGAGCTGTTTTTCATGGTCTCTTGCGAAATCAAAGAGTGCATTTGCATATTTAAGGCTCTTTTCAGCATATTCCTTATCTGTATCCTTGAAATTGAGATAATTTATAGCCAGTGAAGCCGCCGCACTTGCAACATAGTCTGTCTGTGGATTTTCTTCTGTGAGAAAGAATGCCGGACGCTTCATTTCATCAATTTCAGGAGAATTCCAGTATGCATGGTCAATATCACCGTCACCTACCTGATAGCAGTGAGCGATAACCTTTCCGTCATCATCAAGATATGTACATTTCATAAGATAATCATTGAAGTAACGGAGAATTGTTTCGATGTGGTCGTCCTGACCTGTTTTTACATATGAATCCCTGAATTCATAATATCCCCAGCCGAGAGTAGCTGCGGAATAGTTTTCCGGCATACCGAATTCAACATGGTCGCCTGCATCATGGAAACCGCCTGCAACGTCAACACAGCCATCACCGTCAGGGTCGAGTATATCCTTGTATTTGCTTATGAAATCCTCTGTAAGATTGGTATTATCTGTATCAAGCGGAAGCTCTGCATCATATGTATGGCAGTCATTACGCCATGTGTATCTGTTGTTTTCATCAACTCCCGTACCGCACATATTTGCATCATAGAAATATATCGAATACTGTAGAGCCTTGGCAAAATTCACTTCAATATCTGCGGCAGAAACGGATTCTGTCATGCTTAATGATGGTGAAGCCATAGTACCTGCAAGCACAGCGGCACTTACAACCGCTGATGTAATGCGGCGTGAGATTTTTTTTCTGCTGTTCATCTGAAAATCATTCCTTTCGTAAAATTAAATTTTTGTTATTTTCTGACAGTGTGAAGGGTGTGCAGGGTTGCAGGGGTTTTCTTATTCTATCATATGAAAATTTTGAAAGTATATAAAATATATATAAGCCTTTAAAAACCATGCAAACCCTTCACACCATTTTCTGTAAATCAATATAAATTTCATGGATTATTTCGGCTTATAATTTTATCCATAATTTTTTTGCTATGCAGGGTGACAATTGGTAGCCCATTGTGGTTTACTGGGAATTTTATTGTTTCTGTTCGGCGAACTCCGTTCGCCCAAACTTTTTTTGGAAAAAGTTTGACAAAAAACTTTTTTGAACGATGATTGGGCGGGGGCAAGCCCCCACACCCCCATTTCGCTCTGTCGAGCGACCAAAGGCTCTGCCTTTGGAAACCGCCAGCTTTTTTGAAAAAAAGCTGGGCAAAAAACTTTTTCTTTCGCCACTTTGCTTTGTTTGTGCGGTTTGTACCTACCCGACCATTTTGATAAGGTTGATACTGAAAAATGGCGGCGGCAACTTGCCACTTGAAAAAAGCTGGGCAAAAACTTTTGGTTTCTGATTTTGCTTTATTGCTTCATTCTGCTTAATATGAAATCAATGAGTTTATGTGCCGCCATCTCCTTACTCATAAGCTCATTCGGAATTTCCTTGTCCTCTGTTATGAATGTGAGTATGTTCGTATCTGTCTGAAATCCTGCTCCTGCCTGCTTTATGGAGTTGCAGGCTATCATATCAACATTCTTTTTCACAAGTTTCTTTCTTGAATTTTCGATAAGATTATCCGTTTCCATTGAAAATCCGCATATAAACTGATTATCTTTTCTGTTCTTTCCGAGCCATGAAAGAATATCCTCAGTGCGTTCAAGCGGTATCGACATATCATCGTCAGATTTTTTAATCTTGCTGTCGCTGTAATTTTTCGGGGTATAATCAGCAACAGCCGCCGCTTTTATGATTATATCGCAGTCGCTGTAATTGGCTTTTACGGCTTCCGCCATATCATGTGCAGATACAACAGGGATATTTTCAGCAAATCTTATCGGTTCAAGGGCTGTTCTTCCTGATATAAGCTTTACTTCTGCACCTCTTGAAATACAGGCTTTTGCTATGGCATAACCCATTTTGCCGGAGGAATGATTGGTTATATACCTCACAGGGTCAATTGCTTCCTGAGTAGCTCCCGCTGTGACAAGCACTTTCATTCCTTTCATATCCTTTTCGTATGCAAGTTCTCTTTCGATATATGCGTATAATTCCGCAGGTTCAGGGAGTTTGCCTGCTCCCGTATCGCCACAGGCAAGATAGCCGCTTGCCGCATCTATTATCGTATATCCGAATTTTTCAAGCTTTGCGATATTATCCCTCACAATCGGATTTTCATACATATTTGTATTCATAGCCGGAGCTATTGCAACAGGACATCTGCAAGCCATCACAGTGGTTGAAAGCATATCATCGGCAATGCCGTTTGCAATCTTGCCTATAATATTTGCTGATGCAGGTGCAATCATAAAATAATCCGCTTTTTTTGCAAGGGAGATATGTTCTATTTCAAAGGAATGGTTTCTGTCGAATGTATCGGTTATGCATCTGTTGCCGGTAAGGGCTTCAAATGTATTGGGAGTGATGAAATTGCAGGCATTTTTCGTCATGATAACATCAACATTGCAGTGCTGTTTTTTCAGCATACTTGCAAGTGACGCCGCCTTATATGCTGCAATTCCTCCTGTAATTCCGAGAACAACATTTCTGCCTTTAAGCATCAGCTTCCTCGTCCTTTCCGCATATGAGCTTTCCATGCTTTTCATAATGTGTAACAGACATTATGGCATTATTCTCATCAACAAATACAACATTGGGTTTATGACTTTCTGCTTCTTTGCTGTCAGCCTCACAGAAGCTCATAATAATGATTTTATCGCCTGTCTGAACACATCTTGCTGCCGCACCGTTAAGGCATATAATACCGGAATTTCTCTCGCCTGCTATGGTGTAGGTTTCAAAGCGGCTTCCGTTGTCAATATCAACAATAAGCACTTTTTCATATTCAAGAATTCCCGCTGCTTCAAGCAGTGCCTCATCGACAGTTATGCTCCCCACATATGAAAGCTCTGCCTGTTTTACGACGGCTCTGTGAATTTTTCCTTTAAGCATATGCAACAGCATTATAAAAAGCCTCCTGTAAAAATCAAATATTAAAAGTAAAGTTATCTATTAGACGTGTCTTGCCGATGTATACGGCTATGGCAACAAGCACATCTTTTTCAATGGTATCAACAGGCTGTAAATCCAGACTGTCAACTATTTCCGCATAATCCAGCTTTGCAAGAGGTTCGGAGAATATTTCCGCCTTGATTGCCTCTGTAAGCTTTTGAGCATTACGCTCACCATTTTCAAGCATATCCTTTGCTTTCTTTAATGAACGGCTGAGTACAAGTGCCGCTTTTCTCTCCTCTGCACTGAGATATGTGTTTCTTGAACTCTTTGCAAGACCATCTTTCTCACGCACAATCGGACAGCCTACTATTTTTATGTCCATATTCATATCACGAACCATACGCTTTATGACAGCAAGCTGCTGTGCGTCTTTCTGTCCGAAATATGCCTTATCGGGAGTTACAATGTTGAAAAGCTTTGATACAACCGTACATACACCTTTGAAATGTATCGGTCTTGTTTTTCCGCAGAGTCCCTTTGTAATAATGTCAACATCAACCGATGTATAAAAATCATCGGGATACATCTCTGACGTTTCAGGGTTGAATATGAGGTCTGCACCTGTTACCTTGCATAATGCGGCATCTCTGTCCAAATCCCTCGGATAGCTTTCAAGGTCTTCATTCGGTGCAAACTGTATCGGATTGACAAATATACTTACAACTGTTCTGTCATTTTCAATGACGGATTTTTCAATAAGTGACCTGTGACCTTCATGCAGATAGCCCATAGTAGGAACAAATCCCACTTTAAGACCATGTCTTTTCCAGTCCTTCACTATTTTTCTCACTTCATCAATAGTCTTAACTATTACCATAAAAAATCATCTCACTAAATCAATATAATTTTTTAAGAACATCATCAGAAATGGAGAATGTATGTTCATCTGACGGGAATTCCCCGTCCTTTACCTGTCGGCAGTATTCGGCAAATGCTGATTTCATAATCGTTCCAACATCAGCAAACTGCTTAGCGAATTTAGGAGTAAATCCGCCGAACATTGAAATCATATCCTGATAAACAAGCACCTGACCGTCACAGTATCTTCCTGCACCGATACCAATGGTCGGAACTGATACCTTTTCGCTTATGATTTTTGCAAGTTTTTCCGGAACACATTCAAGAGTTATTGCAAATACACCTGCTTCTTCAAGAAGTACCGCTTCATCAATAATTCTCTGAGCAGCCTCCTCTGATTTGCCCTGAACCTTAAATCCGCCGAATGTATTTATTGACTGCGGAGTAAGACCGATATGCCCCATAACAGGAATCTGAGCATTGACAATTGCCTTAATCTGTTCGGCAACAGCCGCACCGCCTTCAACCTTTACAGCCTGTGCATGACCTTCCTTGATAAGTCTGCCGGCATTTACAACCGCATCATATACAGATGTCTGATATGACATGAAAGGCATATCAGCGATTACAAGGGCATTTTCAGCACCTCTTGCAACTGCTTTTGTATGATGAATCATATCCTCCATAGTTACTGAAAGAGTATCCTTATAGCCGAGCATTACCATTCCGAGTGAATCGCCCACGAGTATGGCATTAACGCCTGATTCATCAATAAGCTTAGCAGTTGAATAATCATATGCGGTAAGCATGGTAAGCTTTTCCTTATTCTTTGCCTGTCTGAAAGTAACGGAAGTATTCTTCATAAACATATTCCCCCTGAATGATAATATTTTATGTATATCGAACGGTATTTAAAACACACGATACTATTACAGAATAAGTATAACACAAAATAATCAAAAAGTAAAGCAGAGAAAGCTTATTTTCAGGGTTTTTGAATGAGTTAAATTTTTGTTAATAAACGTGATTTCGACAATCCCA
>JBJEQS010000269.1:0-8580 GCA_051881875.1 Oscillospiraceae bacterium | reverse complement strand
TTTGTCAAACTTTTTCCAAAAAAAGTTTGTGCGAACGCAGTTCGCAAAACAGAAATAATGATTTTATCAATGAATAAAATTCAGTATGTTTGCTGATACTTCATATCAGCAAAAAGGCGGCTTTCAGCCGCCCGAATTTTTTTGCTATGTAGGGGCGAACTGTGTTCGCCCGTTGCGGTTTACTGGGAATTTGATTGCTACTGTTCTGCGAACTGCGTTCGCACAACCTTTTTTTATAAAAAGGTTGCCAAAAAATCTTTTTGGAACGATTGAAGGGCGGGGACTCCGTCCCCACACCCCTGTGGAGTTTCGCCGTCTGCGGACGGCGACCAGCTTTTTTGAAAAAAAGCTGGGCAAAAAACTTTTGGTTTCGTTACTTTTCTTTATTGGTTCAGTTTGTTACTACCCGACCGCTTGAATAAGGTTGATACTCAAAATCGGAGGCGGCGACTCGCCGCAAAAAGCTTGACCAAAACTTTTGCTTTATTGGAGCAATTTTTTACCTACCCGACCGCATAATTATGAAACCACAGCAACCTGCCGCTTTCAACAATTCAAAACTGATTATGTTGAAAAGTCTGATTATTCATCATCAGCAGCTGTTTCTGTATCAGGTTCATCAATTATTTCTTCTTCCTCCTGATTTTCAAGCTGTTCAACCGCTGATGTTTCCTGTGAATCATCATGCTCTGCTCTTGTAAATGCAACTACTCTGCTGTCATCTCCTGTACGCATTATTCTTACACCTGATGTTCCTCTGCCGAGCAGACTTATATCAGATGCCTTTACTCTGATGATTACGCCTGTATCGGATATAAGGATAATATCATCTGTATCATCTACAACCTTTATTCCGCAGACATTGCCCTTTTCCTCATTAACCTTATAGTTTATAAGACCTATGCCGCCTCTTGACTGAAGTCTGTATGCGTCAATGCTTGTACGTCTGCCAAGTCCCTTGTCGGTAACTGTGAGAAGTGTCGCACCCTCTCTTATTCTTGCCATGGATACTATTTCATCGCCCTTGCGGAGAGTCATAGCCTTTACGCCATGAGCCGAACGTGACATTGCCCTTGTATCCTGTTCACTGATACGGATTATCATACCATTCTTTGTGGCAATCATAAGCTGTGCAGAGCCGTCAGTCATTCTTACGCCTGCAATTTCATCGCCTTCATCAAGACCTATTGCAATAAGACCTTTCTTGCGTACATTCTTGTATTCGGAAAGATTGGTACGCTTGATTTTGCCGTTCTTTGTGACCATGGTTATGAACTTGCTCTCATCAAAATCGGTGGTTTTTATCATTGCGGATATTTTTTCGCCGTCTGTAAGCGGCAGGAGATTAACGATATTTACACCTCTTGAAGCCTTTGAACCCTCCGGTACTTCATAGCATTTGAGCTTGTACATAATGCCCTTGTTGCTTATGAAAAGCACGTTGTCATGTGCAGATGCAATGAACATTTCGCTTACGAAATCCTCCTCACGCTGTTTCATGCCTGAAACACCTCTGCCGCCACGCTTCTGCGTCTTGTATACATCAACAGGAACACGCTTGATATATCCGTTGTTTGTATATGCAACAACGCAGTCTTCATCGGGAATAAGGTCTTCAATATCGACCTCACCGCTTACGGATTCAATCTGAGTTCTTCTGTCATCGCCGAATTTTCTCTTGATTTCATTGAGTTCGGTGCTGATTATCTCATAAATCTTATCATCGCTCTCAAGGATTGCGTTGAGTTCATTGATTTTGTTAACAAGTTCATTGAGTTCATCAATAAGCTTCTGACGTTCAAGACCTGTCAGCTGACCGAATCTCATCTGAACGATAGCTTCTGCCTGTTCAGCGGAAAGACCTGTCTGATGCTCACCGACATACTGTGTGAGTGAGATAAGTTCTGTTATATCCGTATCAGCAAAACGTTCCATGAGGTTCTGCTTGCCCTCTGCAATTGTGCTGCTTGCACGGAGTATGTTGAGAATTTCGTCTATATAGTCAACAGCGAGAACAAGTCCCGAGAGGATATGAGCCCTTGCCTTTGCCTTTCTCAAATCAAATTTTGTACGGTTTACTATAACTTCATACTGGAAGTTGAGATATTCTCTTAAAATCTGTTTGAGATTGAGGACTTTCGGCTCACCGTTTACAATGGCAAGCATTATAACTCCAACAGTTTCCTGAAGCTGTGTGAATGAGAACAGCTTATTGAGGACAATCTGCGGAATTGCGTCCTTTTTGAGTTCAACAACGATACGCATACCGTCCCTGTCGGACTCGTCACGGATAAAGTGTATGCCGTCAATACGCTTTTCCTTAACAAGATTAGCCATATTTTCGATAAGTCTTGCCTTGTTTACCATGTATGGAATTTCATGTATTATAATGCAGGTTCTTCCCTTGATTTCCTCAATTGTTGTATTGGCTCTGAGAATGATTTTTCCTCTGCCTGTTGCATATGACGCTCTTATGCCGGCTTTTCCCATAACTATGCCGCCTGTAGGGAAGTCAGGGCCTTTTATACATTCCATAAGTTCGTCCATTGTACATTCGGGATTTTCAATCATAAGGTTAATGCCGTCAATGACTTCTCCGAGGTTATGCGGAGGAATATTTGTAGCCATGCCGACAGCGATACCCGTAGAACCGTTTACGAGCAGATTCGGAAATCTTGACGGAAGTACAACAGGCTCTTTAAGACGGTCATCATAGTTTGACATATAAGGGATAGTTTCCTTGTTGATGTCAGTGAGCATTTCAACAGCCATCTTAGCCATTCTGGACTCTGTATAACGGTAAGCGGCAGGCGGGTCGCCGTCAATTGAACCGAAGTTTCCATGACCGTCAACGAGAGGATAACGCATTGAGAAATCCTGAGCCAGTCTTACAAGTGCATCATATACGGAAGCGTCGCCATGAGGGTGATAGCTTCCGAGAACCGAACCAACCGTATCGGCACATTTACGATAAGCCTTGTCCGGAGTAAGACCGTTTTCGTACATGGTATAGAGAATTCTTCTGTGGACAGGCTTCAGACCGTCACGGACGTCCGGCAATGCTCTTGCAACGATAACGGACATTGAGTATTCGAGGAAAGATTTCTTCATTTCCTTTTCAATGTCAATCGGTATAATTTTTGAATTTGAATCATCGTACACGTTTTTCACGCCCTTCATAAAATTGTCTGCATATCAGCAGAATGATGTTTTCAACATTTTAATTTTGAAATGTTGAAAGATTATTTATCAGAAAATTATGATATTTTTATTGTAGGGGCGACCACTGGTCGCCCGTTGCGGCTTACTGGGAATTTGATTTTTCCTGTTCTGCGAACTCCGTTCGCACAAACTTTTTTTTATTCTGTAGGGGCGACCACTGGTCGCCCGTTGCGGCTTGTTGGGAATTTGATTTTTCCTGTTCTGCGAACTCCGTTCGCACAAACTTTTTTTGGAAAAAGTTTGACAAAAAACTTTTTTGAACGATTGATGGGCGGGGGCAAGCCCCCACACCCCCATTTCGCTCTGTCGAGCGACCAAAGGCTTTGCCTTTGGAAACCACTCGCTTTTTGAAAAAAGCGAGACAAAAACTTTTGGTTTCGTTACTTTGCTTTATTCGTTCGTTTTTTTACCTGCCCGACCGCTTTGCTTTCGGTTTTATTTTATCATTTCGCTTTATGCTGCTTAAAATATTCACGCATTGCAGTTATTTCCTCGTCTGAAAATGCGGATTTCGGCAGTACATAAAATACGCTTCTCACCACATAAACAAGAAACATTTTCTCATTTTCCGCAATTTTCGTATAACTGTTGAATTCCACCTTTGCGGTATTCGGAACATCTTCCTCAGGCGGTGCAAAGAATTCACTGTCAAATTCACCGTTTTCAGTCTTTACAATACTGTTTTCAGACGGATTTTCCTCTTTCGGATTATCAAGCATTTCAACAGTCATATATTCATTGAACAGCTTAATGCTGTATGTATCATGTTCATGGTCCTTTACAGCGTCCATAAGCTTTTTCCTTGAACTATAAGCCTGTTTCCAAGGCGATACAGCAATAACCACGCATATAAACGCCGCAACGATATACATGGCATTTGCCGTATCCATTACAAAGCATATAATATCATATACAAGAGCCGCCGCAAAGAGTGCTGTGATTACATAATTTTTCGGGAATACGAATTTTTTCTGAAAAAGACGGCAGCCGTCACCGTAAAGCTCTGCATTTACCTCAAAGGTCTTTTCAATAATCGGTTTATTATCCATTCCGAAAAATCCTCTTAAATATCAAGATTCTGTACATATTTTGCATTTTTCTCTATAAATGCACGTCTTGGAGCAACCTTGTCGCCCATGAGTATTGTGAATATCTCATCAGCCTTTGCCGCATCTTCCATTTCAACTCTTATCATGGTTCTTGTTTCGGGATTCATGGTAGTTTCCCAGAGCTGTTCGGGGTCCATTTCACCAAGACCTTTGTATCGCTGAACATCAACCTTTGCAGTATTGCCGTCCGGAGCGAGTTCCGCAATGCATCTGTCACGTTCTTCATCGGAATATGCATAGAGAGCCTTTTTGCCTCTGAATACCTTGAAAAGCGGAGGCTGTGCAAGATATATATTTCCGTTTGTTATAAGCGGACGCATAAAGCGGAAGAAGAATGTAAGAAGAAGCGTTCTGATATGCGAGCCGTCAACATCGGCATCAGCCATGATGATAACTTTTCCATAGCGAAGCTTTTCAATGTTGAAATCCTCTCCAAGACCTGTTCCGAGTGCTGTTACAACAGGCATAAGCTTTTCATTTCCATAAATCTTGTCAAGTCTGGATTTTTCAACATTGAGCATTTTTCCCCAGAGGGGGAGTATTGCCTGATAGCGTCTGTCACGTCCCATTTTTGCAGAACCGCCGGCAGAATCTCCCTCAACGATATATATTTCAGTGAATTCCATATCACGCTCAGAGCAGTCAGCAAGCTTTCCGGGGAGTGACGCACCCTCCATGGCAGTCTTTCTTCTGGTGAGTTCCCTTGCACGCTTGGCGGCTTCTCTTGCCTTTTGTGCGGCAATTGATTTATCAAATATCGCTCTTGCTTCGGCAGGATTTTCCTCAAGATAATTCATAAGGTTTTCCATGACGAGATTTTCAACGAAAGGTCTTACCTCATAATTACCGAGTCTGCCCTTGGTCTGTCCCTCAAATTCGCAGTTTGTCAGCTTAACTGATACGATTGCTGTAAGACCTTCTCTTACATCATCGCCCATAAGCTTTTCGCCGTCTTTAAGCAGACCGAATTTTTTGCCGTACTCATTGATAACCTTTGTGAGAGCATTTTTAAAGCCTGTTTCATGAGTACCGCCGTCTATTGTATGGATATTGTTTGCAAATGAAAGTATTACCTCATTGTAGCTGTCATTGTACTGGAGAGCGATTTCAGCGGTTGAATCGCCGTCCTTGCCTGAGAGATATATTACCTGCGGAGTAATCGGTTCAAGACCTTTTGTATTGTGGATATGCTCAACAAACTGTCTTATACCGCCCTCATAATGAAGAACTTCTCCCTGAAGATTTTCGGGGTCACGTCTGTCATTGAATATAATTTTAATGCCTGCATTGAGGAAAGCCTGTTCACGAAGTCTTTTCAGCAGCACATCATAATCATAGTGAGTGGTTGTTTCAAATATAAGCGGGTCAGCCTTGAAACGCACAGTAGTACCTGTTTCGGAGGTTTCGCCGATAATTTTCAGCGGTTCGCTGTATTCTCCTCTTTCAAAACGCTGAAAATGAACATTTTTGCCGTCCTTTACAGTAAGCTCAAGCCATTCGGAAAGAGCGTTTACGACTGACGCACCTACACCATGCAGACCGCCTGAAACCTTGTATCCGCCGCCGCCGAATTTACCTCCTGCATGGAGTACGGTATATACGACAGTTGCGGCTGAAATTTTTTCGGTCGGGTGAATACCTGTAGGAATACCACGTCCGTTATCGGATACCTGAATGACATCGCCGGGGAGAATATCGACCTTGATTTCGGAGCAGAAGCCTGCAAGAGCCTCATCAATCGCATTGTCCACGATTTCATATACCAGATGGTGAAGACCTCTTTCGCCTGTTGAACCGATATACATACCGGGACGCACTCTTACGGCTTCAAGTCCTTCAAGCACCTGTATCTGACTTTCGTCATAGCTGTTATTCAGAGCCATAAATCTAAAACCTCCAATTTTGTAATCCGTCCTTGAGTTCCGCCCTTTTTCTCAGGGTTGAAACAGCAATACGGGATATATAAATTATTTCCTTTTTATCCTTTTGAGAACACACTATAAAGCTTTTGGGCATTTCATAGGAGAGATATTCGACAGATTTTCTCTCTCCTGCACAGCGGAGGAAATTTCTTGTTGTTTCATTTGCGGAAGTATTTTCAATATCGAAAATACCGATTATATCCTCATCATTCACACAGAAATTATCGCCCATATGGATATACATTAAAAACCCTCCTGCAAAATACAATATAAAAAGTATATATATATTTTACCACAAAATCAAGAAACATTCAAGTGTTTTGAAAGAAAAAAGCCCTGTTAAAAAGGGCTTTTTATCATATGATTTAAAAATGATATTTTCAACATTTCCGCTGTCAGAATGTTAAAAAAATCAGCTTGACATAATTCGACAGTTATATTAACGTGAGTTCGATAACCAAAAATAAAAGTTTGGGTCAAGCTTTTTGCGGCAAGTTGCCGCCTCCTGTTTTGAGTATCAACCTTATCAAAGTGGTCGTGTAGGTATAAACCAAACCAACAAAACAAAATCCGAAACCAAAAGTTTTTGCCCAGCTTTTTTCAAAAAGCTGGGCAAAAAACTTTTGCTTTCGTTTTAAGCTTAATAATAACATTCTGTAACTACCCAACCGATTGGATAAAACAAAATACTTAAAACCGGAGGCGGCGACTCGCCGCAAAAAGCTTGACCAAAACTTTTAATTTCGGGCTTTATTTACTTATCTGCCGGTCTGAGTATTCCGTTTTCCATGCAGTAATGACTGTATTCACCCTGCGGAATAATATTCTCCGTACTGCATGATGTCACAAATACCTGCATTCCGTCAACAATACCGCTTACAAGATTTCTCCTTGCCGAATCAAGCTCACCCATTACATCATCAAGGAGTATGACAGGAGTTTCCCTTGTTTCTTTACTCAGAATATCCGCCTGTGCAAGCTTCATGACCAGTGCAGTGCTTTTTCTCTGCCCCTGTGAGCCGTATATCCTAACCGGCAGACCATTTATCCTTATATTCAAATCATCACGATGTATGCCGTACTGCGTATATCCCAGACGTATATCCTCCGCATATGATGAGCATAACTTCTGACGGTATATTTCCCTCATGTTGTCATCAGGCTTCTCAGGATACTCATAGGACTGCGGATATATATTTGAGTTATATGATATACTTAACTTCTCAAGACCGTCTGTAATGCCGCTGTAAAGCCTCTCACAGACCTTATTGAGCCTTATGGTATAATTTTTCCGCATAAGAGCGATTGCCGCACCTGCGGAGGAAAGCTGTTCGTCCCATATTGCAAGGCTGTCAGCGGTATCATTTTTCAGAGCGATATTTTTAAGAACGGCATTTCGGTTTGCAAGTATCAGCGAATACCGCCTTATATACTCCATGGCTGACGGCTTTATCTGGGAACAGCTCATATCCATGAAAAGACGGCGTTTTTCGGGAGAACCCTCAGCGAGTTCAATATCCGACGGCAGAAAGGCAATGCACTGAAACTGTTCAAACAGTTTTTTTCCGCCGCTGCACTGTATGCCGTTGAGGAGGATTTTTTTCTCCTTAGCACCTTTTCCGATACGGAATATAATATTCTGTTCTCTGAAGCTGTTACGGAATGAAAGCTTTATTTCGGCATAACTGCTGTCGAATGATATATAGTCACGCTCTCTTGAACCTCGGAAGCTGCGGCAGCCGGTCATAAGCCATATGGCTTCGATGAGATTGGTTTTTCCCTGAGCATTTCTTCCTGTGACTATATTGAAGCGGCTTACAGGGTTATAGACCGTCGGGGAGAGATTTCTGAATCCCTCTGTTTTCAGTTCAGTGACAAAGATGCTTATACACCTCCGGCAGAGCCTGTGACCTTGATGATATAGTTATCGGCTTTAACAGTATCGCCATTGCGGATTTTTTTTCCACGCATGGTACAGACCTCGCCGTTCACCATGACATGACCGCCCTGAACGAGTTCCTTTGCAAATCCGCCTGTATCGGTAAGACCTGCAAATTTAAGGAGAGAATCGAGTTTAATGAATTCGGTTTTTATTTCAACGGGAATAATTTCTTTTTTCATAAAAAAAATCCTTTCAACCACTTAGTTAAATAAACACTATATTTGTCGGATTATTCAACATTTCAACGTTCAGAATGTTGAATAAATCCTATAGATTTTTTCTGTAGGGGCGAACTGTGTTCACCCGTTGCAATTTGTTGGGAATTTCATCGTTTCTGTTCAGCGAACTTCGTTCGCTCAAACTTTTTTTGGAAAAAGTTTGACAA
>JBJEQS010000268.1:0-1990 GCA_051881875.1 Oscillospiraceae bacterium | reverse complement strand
TGATATTTGCACCGCCATGCTTCGGACCCTTCAGCGAACACATTGCCGCTGCAATGGTGGAATATGTATCCGAACCAGACGAGGTAACCACTCTTGTGGTAAAGGTGGAGTTATTGCCTCCGCCATGCTCCATGTGAAGTATCAGAGCAGTATCGAGAACCTTTGCTTCTGTCTTTGTGTACTTCTTATCGGGGCGTAGCATTGTCAGTATGTTTTCGGCAGGAGATAAATCGGAGTCGGGATAGTGGATATACATACTCTCAAGATTCTGATAATAATTATATGCGTTATATGCATATACCGCAAGGGTCGGAAATTGACTTATGAGCTGAAGGCACTGACTAATATTATTTTCAAGTGATGCATTTTTCAGATCCTTGTCATAAGACGCAAGCGTAAGAATACTTCTTGTCATAGTATTCATAATGTCATCGGTCGGTGCTTTCATTATAACATCACGGGTAAAGTTTGTCGGGAGCGCCATAAGCGTTCCGATAACGGAGTGAAAATCGGCAAACTGCTTTTCATCCGGCATTTCGCCCACAAGCAGAAGATATGCGATCTTTTCATATCCCATCTCATCTTCACCGAGCCTGCCGATAAGGTCTTCAACACGGTATCCACGATACCACAGCTCACCATCACACGGCTCCTTTACGCCGTTTTTTCTGTCAAATGACTTTATAAGAGAAATGTTGGTAAGTCCCGTAAGAACACCGTTTCCTTTTTCGTCACGAAGCCCTTGATTGATGTCATATTCATCATAAAGCCTTCGGTCGATAAAGTCATTTTCACGGCAGGAACGTTCAAGCTCATTCATATATTCATTCATCTGTTTCATTGTTATCCTCCATCTGTTCCAGTTCAGTTCTCATTACCGAATCGAATTCCTTCATAAGCTGAAGAAGTTGCACGATTTTATCCTTGCCGAATTTTTGAAGCACTCTTGAATAGAAATCCCTCAGCTTATTGTCGGTTTCCTCAAACACGCTCTTCCCGTGGTCGGTTATGGTCACATATGTGCCGTCCTTTCCGTCCCCGTCATGATTCCAGCTGACAAGGTTTTTGCCGTTCATCTCTCTGATAAGCTTTGAGGTCTTTCTGATGGGAAGGTTGAGCTTTTCCGATATCTCGCTGAGATAGATCCTGCCCGAATAGATAGAATTACTTTCAATATGCTCACACATATAATGAAGTGCTATGTATTCTGCAATATTAATGTCCTTGAGCACAAATTTTGCATCGTCCTTTGATAACATATACCGTCTGTATGTTATTTCGTGTGCGATCTCCTTCATCGGTTCAATTTTTTCAGTCAAAATTATCGTTCCTTTCTGTAATTTGATTTTATACTGTTTGTTTTTAAACTATTATGGTAAGAATATAAGCACCTCTCAGATGCTTTACATCATAAAGTGCTCAATATTTTTGCATAACTTGCGGAAAGTTTTTTGAAATGATGCGATCTCTTCATCGGTCAGTCCGTAGTAAAGCTCGTTCTTGATATCCTTCCATACATTTTCTATATCAGCCGCCGCCTCTTTTCCCTTGTCTGTAAGGCTGAAATGCATATATCTGCGGTCGCTTTTATCCTGTGTGGAGTTGATATATCCTCTTTCAATAAGACCGTATACCGTTGCGGAGATATGCCCCTTGTTTGCATTAAGAAAATCGGAAATATTTACTAGCGAATCTTCCTCTCTACATATTGACAGATAGTATATTACTTCAAATTCTGCACGCTTCATATCGTAATGCTTTCTCAGCAATGCAAACTTTGAATCGGAATACTTTCGGAATTCGCCGCCTTTCAGTACAACCTCCAACGGTTTCTGAACCATGATTATCACCTCATTTTTGGGTTATGATTAATACAAAGGTTTGTTTTCAAACTATTATACCACATTATTCCCCACTTGTCAAGAGCTATTTCTTCTTAACTTTCCCCAAAATTCAGCCTAGACACCTCAAAATCGGAAAAGAAAGACAA
>JBJEQS010000267.1:0-1992 GCA_051881875.1 Oscillospiraceae bacterium | reverse complement strand
TCTTATAACATACCTTTGCGGCAAATCAATTATAAAAGAAAAGAAATAAATCTGCGGATTATGAAATAATTATACAGCATTCTGGTGTATGTTTAATTGCGATTTCCACAAGCACAACAATACTATTTGACATATACAATACTGAAAAAACAAGAAGTCATAATGTTGATAATGATAAGAGCAAGACCATTTTCGACATATCATTTTTGTCAATATCAGGTGATATTTTTGGGGATTGCTATAAGCACTATTATCCCCTTAATGGTAAGGTATTCGGTGAAAATAATAATTCAGTAAAGTATAGCGAAGGAACAATCAATAAGGTTCTGATGTGTAACAGCGGAAAAATAATGCTTAAAATAGCCCTTGAAGACGGTACATTTTTTGTTTCATTCCATGATGAGGAGAAATTCGGAGACTACCCCTTCAATCACTTATTCATGGCAATTGACTCAGATGATATTGACGATTTAGTGGGCTTAGATGTAGAATTCATAATAAAGAACAATAAGTCCAAGAAAACAGGAGCTGTCTTTTCAAATATTAAAAAAATATGGATTGCTGAATAAAATTATACTTTTGAAATATCAATCCCCCATATTCCTTGTCGAATATGGGGGGGATTTTTGTGCTTAATGCTTTTTGTTGTTATTCGGGTTTGTGTTGCTAACAAAAATATTGAATTACTATATTGTGAAGGTGTTTCTATATTTTTCTTATGCTGAGTGAGTGCGGATAATGAGGCGTTTCTAAATTAACCAATAAATCCAGCTAATTTCTCCTTCATTTCAGGAGATTGAAATTGCTGAAGGGCTCTTTTTTCAATACTACAAATTCTGCTTACCGATTTTCCGAGTGCTTTAGCTATCTGTTCATAAGTCTGCGGTGAATCAGCATATTCGAGAAATCCAAATCTTCGGCAGATAACCTCTTTTTCATTTTCAGTTAACATAGACATCGCATCGTAGATTATTTTGTTTCTTTCTTCATCATGGATATTTTCAAAAAAAGTAAGACTTTGTTCATCTTCAATGGTGTCAGCAATTGTCAGAGAGTCATCACTGCCTTTTACTTTGGTTTCAAGCGAAGTGGGATTATAGTACATATTTTGCATTGATAAGTAGTAATCAACATCTTCTATATCTATAGACAGCTTTTCAGTTACTATTTTCTTTAATTTTTCAATATTCAAATAATCATATTCTGAGGTGATTTTTTTAATTTTTCGCATGATAGTTTTTACTTTGGGTGGAATGCGAATAGTTGATGCGTTGGCATTAAGTTCCTCAAAGATATATTTTCTTATCCATGAAAAAGCATATGTAGAAAATTCGACATCTGCATCGCAGTCAAATTTTTTTGTCGCTTCAATAAGACCAATAGCTCCAGAAGCTATTAAATCTTCTATATCAATAGAATTGCCGCAAAAATCTTTGTACTTGTCAGCACATTTCTTGATAAGCTTAATATTTTTTTGATATATTGCATCAATGGCTTTTTTATTACCTGCCTGAATAAGTTTGCATAAATCTACATTTGACATATTTAACAAGTCAGCATCACAAAAAACAGAAGGTAATTCGTCTTTGCTTGAAATGTAAGTTGCGTTCACTTTATCACCTCGTATTGATAAAATAATAAGTATAATTCATATTATATCACAAGTGTCAGTAAAGGTCAATGAATAAAAATGTATTTTTGTTTTTGTGAGTGAGTGCGGATAATGAGGTGAAAATATAATGGAATAAAACTCTTTTTCGACTGAATAATCATTATTGTTGGTGGAGACACCTCTCGTTTAATTCACAAAAATATTTGATAAACCGCTGAAGCGTAGTAACAACTGGTGTTCAGGACTTTCACCCCATTTTGCAAAGTTTAAAAAAATCGGAATTCGGCAGTTGTGTATCGCCTCCACTAAACTTAATCACGTAATTTTGATATTGTCAATATCCCTTGACACATTTTCTACCCAAAATGCAAAATTGTTTG
>JBJEQS010000266.1:0-8648 GCA_051881875.1 Oscillospiraceae bacterium | reverse complement strand
TTGGCAACCTTTTTATAAAAAAAGGTTGGGCGGCTTTCAGCCGCCTTATGAAATTCCCAGTAAACCACAACGGGCGACCAGTGGTCGCCACTACAGAAATAAACTATCGAACTTACGTTATTTAACAAATCTAAAGTTCGCAGAACAGGAACAATAAAATTCACAGTAAACCATAACGGGCGAACGAATTCGCCCATTTGCTGATATTTCATATCAGCAAAAAGGGGACGCCCTCTCGTGCAGGGCGTCCCCTCTTTTCAGCTTTCAGCTGAAAATTCACCCCTTGCGGAGCGTTTTAAGTATGATTGGTTGGGGACTCCGTCCCCAAACCCCTGTTTCGCTCATTCGAGCGACCAAAGGCTCTGCCTTTGGAAACCGCCAGCTTTTTGAAAAAAGCTGGACAAAAACTTTTAGTTTCGGATTTAGCCTTATATAATCATTTTTTACCTACCCGACCATTGGAATAAAACAAAATGCTGAAAATTGGAGGCGGCAACTTGCCGCAAAAAGCTGGGTAAAAACTTTTAGTTTCGTTGTTTTGTTTACTTTGAATTTTTTATCTTATGGCTCGACCACATGAAAAAAGGAGTTGATTTTCTGAAAAAATACACTATATTAATACCTGCAATGCTTGATTTTCATTTTCCATTGCTGAAATACGCATTCTGTTCGCATAAATATGATGCTGTAATACTTGAAAACGAGAAAAATATCATACAGACAGGTCTTGAATATACTCATAATGATATGTGTTTTCCATGCGTGCTTATAATCGGACAGATGATTGAAGCATTGAAAAAGGGCGGATATTCAGCGGAAAATACTCTGCTTATGATACCGCAGGCAGGTGATGCGTGTCGTGGGTCAAACTATATACATATAATAAGAAAGGCACTGAAAAAATCGGGCTTCGAGGATATTCCGATAATTTCGCTGAATTTCAAAGGACTTGAAAAGAAAAATAATCTTTCGATAACTCCGGCAATGGTTATGAAAGCCATTTGTGCGATAATGTTCAGCGATATGCTTATGATACTGAAAAATCAGATTGAACCGTATGAAAAAATCAGCGGAACTGCTATTAATTATACTGAAAAATGGCGGAATATTATTTCAGAGAAAAAATATCTCGGATTTTTGGAGATGAAAAAGCTTTTCAGAGAAATTGCAGAGGATTTTAAGAATATTGAAACCGAAAGGAGAAATATTCAGAGAGTCGGAGTTATAGGTGAACTGTATGTAAAATACTGTCATTTAGGAAATAAAAATCTTGAAAAATTTCTGCGTTCGGAAAACTGTGAGTATATGATAAACGGATTTTCATGGTATATACTATATTATATGGATACGCATTTATTGAATGAAAAATTCCCTGTTTCATCGGCATATAAGGCGGCAATGAAATATCTTGAGGGTTTGCAGAGTGACATGGTCAGGGCAGTCAGGGATAATGGCTTCATATGCTTTGATGAATTTTCCGTATTCAGAAAAATTTCCGAGGGATTTGTTAATTATAACTGCTGTATAGGTGACGGCTGGCTTATGGGTGGTGAGATATGCAATTATGCTCATATGGGGATAGATAAGGTGATATGTGTTCAGCCGTTCGGCTGTATGCCCAATCATGTGTTCGGCAAAGGGATATATTCATCATTGCAGAGGAAAATTGGAAACATTCAGCTTATAAGCATTGACTATGATTCCGGACTTCCGGAAATAAATATACATAACAGAATAAAACTGTCATTTGATTATAGTTAATATGAGTTTGACAACCAAAAGTTTTTGCCCAGCTTTTTTCAAAAAGCTGGTGGGGTCAAGGGGCAAAGCCCTTGTCGCCGTCCGCAGACGGCGAAATTCCAAGGGAGCGGGGGCGAAGCCCCTGTCTTTTAATTCGTTCAGAAAAGTTTTTTGGCAACCTTTTTATAAAAAAAGGTTGAGCAAACGCAGTTTGCTGAACAGGAATTATAAGTTTATCAGTAAACCATAACGGGCAACTAATGTTTTTTATTTGTCACAATTGCCCTTTTATGCATTGCATATATTGTTTAATAGTATAAATGTATGAAGTGTCTAAAAATTGCTTGACATTGATATTTTTTTTATGATATTATTTCCTTGAAGATGTAAGCATTCATTTAAATATATGGAGGTAGTTTTTATGAAAAGGAAATTCAGAGGCTTTACACTTGTTGAACTCATAGTGGTTATTGCGATAATCGGAGTTCTTGCGGCAATTCTTATTCCGTCAATGATGGGATATGTAAAAAATTCAAGGCTTAAATCGGCAAATGCCAATGCAAAGATTGTTTATAATGCAGCAAATGCATATGCAACCCAGATGCAGACACAGGGAAAAACAGTAGATGATTCTATAATCAAGGTAAATCCTATTAACTGTACAGCAGGCGAATCAAAAGGTGCAGGAACAGATGAGCTTAAAGATGCAATATGCAGTGCACTTTCAAGCAATGGTTCGGGAAGCGGCTGGACTTATCTTGGCTTTGATGAAGCGTCAGGAGGATTTAAATGGGCACAGTGGGCAAAAAATGAAAAGGCTGAAGATAATACAATTGTAGGACAGTATCCTGACCCTCCGGAAGATTATAATAAATGTCCGTCCTTTGGAACATATAAAGCCGCTTCTGATAATTGATTTCTTGATATTGTCAAAGTGCATTTAAAAAAAGGTTCATTTTAGGAGCAATTAACAAAAAATCGCACACAGTATTGACAATCTGTTGATATATAGCTATAATTAAATTATGTATTAGTTTCGTTAATATAATTGTGCAGGAGGCAGGGAATATTATGAAAAATAAATTAAAAGGTTTTACATTGATGGAACTTATGGTTGTTATTGCGATTATAGCAGTTCTTGCAGGAGCATTGATACCGTCAGCATCATACTTTATAAGAAATGCAAAGCTGAAAACAGCAAATGCTCAGGCAAAAGTTGTTTTCAATGCGGCTCTTACAGTTTCTCAGGAATATGAGTCAAAGAATCTTTCTATGCTTAGTCCTAAAGATGGAAATCCATCAGACGCGGGTGATGATAACTACTTTTTCTATGATGGAACAGACGGCTATTTTGGAACAACAAAAATTGATGATACAAGACCACTTGCAAAAACTTTTGTAAATCGAGTAAATAAAAAGGTAAAATCAGACGATTCAGAAAGTTGTGTATGGGCTGTACAGTATATGACTTTATCATCAAATGGAACGTCAAATGATGCATTTCCAACATTAGTATCGGCTTGTTATGCCTCAACTTCTACAGACAGATATGTAGGCTGTTATCCAAAGCCAACTCCTTCAACAGGAATTGATAAATATGAGACACTTTCTGTAAAATTAGATAAGTGGGTTAATTTTGCAAGGACTGGAGTTTGGACTAACTAATAATTTCTGAAATTGATTTTCACAGTCGGGCGATGAAAAATCGTCCGATTTTTTTATTGATTTTATTAAGTGTTTATGGTATAATAAACATTAAGTTTATAAGCTAAAAAGATTTTCTGAAGTATGCATTGAATAAAAAATTTTTTTGGAAATATTGCAACTTTATGCTTTGCTCAGGAGTATTATAAGTAGAATTTACAAATTTTCATAAAAGTATTTTTCAGAAAATTTATCAAATTTCAGGGAGATAGAAAAGTATGAAGTTTCTTTTTATAATTGCCGTTATTCTGACAGCTTGTGTCACAGTCATATCATTAAGATGCGTAACATCATCAGGAAAGAAAAAAAATCCTCAGGCGGTATATTTCATAGGAATCTTTATGTTGATAATCGGACTGATGGATATATCAGGTATTATTGATATTGCTGAATTTCA
Source organism: Oscillospiraceae bacterium (assembly GCA_051881875.1). Lineage (GTDB taxonomy): Bacteria > Bacillota > Clostridia > Oscillospirales > Ruminococcaceae > UBA5884. Next base: position 4,807 of record JBJEQS010000266.1, on the reverse strand, counting down.
TGGAGTATTTTTCTTCTGCGGTATTGTTCAGTTTATGGAAATTATTCTTGCATGGCTGTATACATTCTTTTTAGAAAAAAATACATCAGGGAAATCGTTCATATCATTTGCAATGAAGATAATCACTGTTGCCTCTGTACTTGAACTGTCATTGTTCAATATGAGTTCGTATCATCTCTGGCTGGGAGATTACAATGAAAAAAGGCTCCTTCTCAATGATGCTGATATAAGCGGAGGGGATACAGTATTCAATGCCGATGATGAAATCCTTGATATAAAGGGCAAAGATGAAGTACTTATAACATATAATAACCTCGGACAGCAGGTAGGCACTCTGAAAGCGGAGGTTGAATTCGGAAAAAATACAAAAACAGCAGATATAATAGTTGATATTACAGATGCAACACATGATACCTACAGATATGATATTGCAAAAATGACTGCTGTAAATGAAAATCAGCAAAGCATGATAATGCCGTGCCAGTTTTCAGGAGATGTAGGAACATTCAGAGTGAAATTCACAATGAATGAGAATTATGATTCACTTACCCTCAAATCCCTGACTATAAATGCTCCGATACCATTTGATATACAATATATACGCTGGTTCGGAATAATATTTATCTCATTATTTGTTTATATACTGATAAATGGTATTGCAATGAAAATGCCGTTTTATCAGAACAAGAGCTTCTGCAATGCATTTGCAGCTGTATATACAATTATATGTGTAGTTTCAGCAGTAAAGCTCGTTACATTCAATTCAGATATAAATACAATAGATGACTGGAAAGGGCAGTTTCAGCTTACCTATGGAAATCAGATTTCACAGGAAATTGTTGATGCATTTGAAGCCGGACAGGTAAGTTTGCTTGATGAGGTTGAACCGGAACTTCTTGAACTGGAAAACCCATATGACTGGGGACAGCGTGGCAGTAACCATGTTGAATACAAGTGGGACCATGTAATGTATAACGGCAAGTATTATTCATACTATGGAATAGCTCCTGTAATACTTCTGTTTCTGCCTTATCATATGCTCACAGGCTATTATTTCTCAACAAATCTTGCAGTACTTCTTTTTGGAGTAATAGGAATAATATTCCTTACAATGACATATATGGCGTTTATAAGGAAATTTTTCTGGAAAGTATCAACCAATATGGTTTTATGCGGACTGATTATAATACAGACTGCATCAGGAATATGGTACAGCATAGGCAGAACTCTTTTCTATGAAATTTCGATTTCATCAGGTTTTGCATTTGTGACAATCGGAGCATATTTCCTTATAACTTCAAACATTATCGGTCTGGGGAGAGTATCATTTCCAAGGGTTGCATTATCATCATTTTTCCTTGCAACTGCGGTTTTATGCCGTCCGACACTTGCAGTATACTGTATGGCAGCCTGTCTTTTCTATTTCTTTGGATTATCCAAATCAGGCACAGTTATTCAGAATGTTGAAAATGGTGCTGTATATGCCAAAAGCAAAAAGAAAATGTTTGCATATATAGTATGTGCATTGCTTCCGATGTTCGCACTTGCAGCAGTTCAGATGTATTACAACTATATAAGATTTGATTCACCGCTTGATTTCGGAATACAGTATTCACTTACAATCAATGATTTTACCCATGCACAGTATCATACACATTTCGTGCTTATCGGATTATATAATTATCTTTTCGCTGTACCATCATTTGAACTTTCATTCCCGTTTATAAGCACACCGTTCACAAAGCTTGATGTAAACGGATATTATTTCTCTGATGTGGGAAATGTTTCAGGCATACTGTTTATGTCATTGCCGGTATTTGCCTATATTTTCAGCCGCAAGGCATATGGACTTGCTGATGTTAAAAACCGCAGAAAGAATGCATTGCTCATAGGCGTCACCTGTGTGCTTATGCCATTGGTAATAATATGCTCAGTATGGGAAAGCGGATATGCTGTAAGATATATTGCAGATTTTGCATGGCAGATAACAATAGGAGCACTGGCGATAATCTTCACGCTTTATATGAAAAATGACAATCAGCAGGTAAAGGGTATTTTTGAAAAATTCATGGTTTTTGCTGTTTTATGGGGATTTGCTGTGAATATTCCGCAGATATTCAGCTTTTCACTTTCTGCTGAAAAATTCCCTGAACTTTATTGCAAATTAGCTGATATTTTTGAATTCTGGAGGTAATATATAATGGTTGATAAACTTTATCTTGTTGTACCATGTTACAATGAGGAAGAAGTGCTTAATGATACAGCTGAAAAACTGCTGGAGAAAATGAACTCACTTATAAGCGGAGGAAAAATTTCCGCTGAAAGCCGTATAGTGTTTGTAAATGATGGTTCAAAGGACAGAACATGGCAGATTATTCAGGAACTGCATGGTCAGAATAAGATGTTTCAGGGCATAAAGCTTTCGAGAAACAAGGGACATCAGAATGCACTGCTTGCAGGACTTATGACAGTAAAATCCGAATGTGATATGACGATTTCCCTTGACGCTGACCTTCAGGACGATATTGATGCAATAGATAAAATGGTTGACAAGTATTATGAAGGCTGCGATATTGTTTATGGCGTAAGGAGTGCGAGGGAAACCGATACATTCTTCAAAAAGACTACTGCTGAAGGATTTTATAAGGTTATAAAGGCTATGGGTGCTGATATAGTATACAATCATGCAGACTACAGACTTATGAGCCGCAGAGCACTGGACGGTCTGGAGAGCTTTAAGGAAGTAAATCTGTTTTTAAGAGGAATAGTGCCTATGATTGGCTACAAGACGGACAGCGTATTCTATGAGAGAAAGGAAAGAATGGCAGGCGAGTCAAAATATCCGCTTAAAAAGATGCTTGCTTTTGCATGGGAAGGTATAACATCGCTTTCAACAAAGCCGATAAAATTCATCACAGGACTTGGTATGTTCATATTTGTAGTAAGCATAATAATGCTCATATACTTCCTTATAAGGCATTATACAGGAGCTACTGAAATAGGCTGGACATCAACTATAGTATCAATATGGGCGATAGGCGGATTGCAGCTGCTTTCAATCGGTATAATAGGAGAGTACATCGGAAAGATTTATCTTGAAACCAAGGCAAGACCTAAATTTATCGTTGAAAAATATCTTGATGACAATGAGTGATAATATAACGTGAGTTCGATGGCGGCGAGTCGCCGCTTCCGGTTTTAAGTATTTTGTTTTATCCAAGCGGTCGGGTAGTTACAGAATGTTATTATTAAGCTTAAAACGAAAGCAAAAGTTTTTGCCCAGCTTTTTTTCAAAAAGCTGGTGGGGTCAAGGGGCAAAGCCCTTGTCGCCGTCCGCAGACGGCGAAATTCCACAGGGGTGTGGGGACGGAGTCCCCGCCCTTCAATCGTTCAAAAAAGTTTTTTGGCAACCTTTTTATAAAAAAAAGGTTGGGCGGCTTTCAGCCGCCTGATAAAATTTCCAGTAAACCACAACGGGCGAACACAGTTCGCCCCTACAGAAATTAAATCATCGAATTCACGTTATATAACAAGAGGACGATTGTTTTACAATCGCCCTCATTTTTTATTATTAAATTCAGATTATGACCGGAAACTACTGCATTTTATATGCATCAATCATTTTCTTTACCATCTGACCGCCGATAGAACCAGCCTGTCTTGCAGTGAGGTCGCCGTTATAACCTTCCTTGAGGTTTACGCCTACTTCATTTGCAGATTCCATCTTAAATCTTTCCATAGCTTCTTTGCCCTTCTGAGTAAATTCGCCTTTCATAATTAAAATCTCCTTTAAGAAATAATATTTTTTATTTATCAGTGCCGTAATAGTATTATGATACATAAAAATAAATATATTCTTAAAAATCATCAGGAAATTTTATCAAAAATAATTTTCGAGATATTCCTCAAGTACAATGTTATTTTCATGCATTATTTCAGCATGAGGATTTCCGACATAGCGGTAATGCCATGGTTCATACATTATACCGGTTATATGTTCCTTATCTTTTGGATAGCGAAGTATGTATCCATACTTGTATGCATTTTCTGAGAGCCATTCAAACTGTCTTGTCTTATCGAATGCAGTAATAGTCTGACCGAAAAGTTCAGGAGATGAAACATCAGCCGCAAGTCCGGCATTATGTTCGCTTGTATAAGGCAGTGCAACCGATTCGGAGGCGAGCGACAGTGCCGCACTGTATGAATATCCCTGTTCGACGAATATTCTTACTTCATCATCAAAAAGTTTCTGCTGATATGTACTGCTGCGGTATGCGGAGAATATGCATATACTTATTCCGCATTTCAGAGCCGCATTGATAAGACTGCACATGGCGATACCAGCATTTTTTTCAAGAAAATAATTATCCTGAATTTCCATAAGCACAGGGGAGTATCCTGCCGGTATAGGATTATTGCGGTTTATAAGCATAGGTTTTTTCATATAATAAAAACACTTCCTTTACAGTTATGCAAAAAAATTATTCAATAAATTATATGAAAAATATCCGCAGAATATACTTTGTGTAATGTGAACTGAGAAGCAGGGGCGACCATTGGTCGCACGTTATGGTTTACTGGGAATTTGATGGTCTTTGTTCAGCAAACTTCGTTCGCTTGCTGATATTTCATATCAGCAAAGCTGTCGGCATTCAGCCGACCAAACTTTTTTTGGAAAAAGTTTGACAAAAAACTTTTTTGGAACGATTGAAGGGCGGGGGCAAGCCCCCACACCCCCATTTCGCTGTAAACAGCGACCAAAGGCTCTGCCTTTGGAAACCGCCAGCTTTTTGAAAAAAGCTGGGCA